>JAIPGP010000123.1 GCA_021735645.1 Candidatus Cloacimonadota bacterium | reverse complement strand
ATATTGCTTCTGAAATTCAAAGAAACTTATCGTTTCATAATGTTTCATTAATAGACCTCCATTGAATATTTGATAGCAAATTTCCACCGAGTAATCTTATTGTCAAGTTTTACGGAGACAGCCGGATAGTCATTTTATTTTTTGCCTTATACTATAGGTGTATTATAAATGATACAGAATAAAAAAAAAGAAACATAATGGAGGTTTCATGGAACATCTAACAAAAGAGTCCTTTCAGGAGAAAGTTCATGACTATATTAATAACAAGGAATGGAAATTTCTCGGTGATCTGCCGTGCATAATAGATTTTTATGCCGACTGGTGTGGTCCCTGCCGAATGGTGGCTCCCGTTCTCGAAGAACTGGCTGAAGAATACAAAGATAAGATCAATATCTACAAAGTCAATACCGAAGAACAGCAGGAACTTGCTGCTGCTTTTGGAATTCGCAGTATCCCTTCCATACTCTTTTGCCCCCAGAATGAGCAGCCACAAATGTCTGCCGGTGCCCTGTCCAAAGATCAATTCAAAGAAGTAATTGAAGACATCCTGATCAAGAAGTAAATTGTGTGTGAGTATTCTCCAAAATATTGTTTTTTATCTTGACATGATATCCCTATCAAATATTTCTGGAGAACACGATGCGAGGTGGAGCAGTCTGGTAGCTCGTCGGGCTCATAACCCGAAGGTCGGAGGTTCAAATCCTCCCCTCGCTACCATTTTGGCGGCATAGCTCAGTTGGTTAGAGCATCGGAATCATAATCCGAGTGTCCGGGGTTCAAGTCCCTGTGCCGCTACCATTTAAAGCATCGCGCGCCAATAGCTCAGCTGGATAGAGCATCGGATTTCTAATCCGAGGGTCAGGGGTTCGAGTCCCTTTTGGCGTGCCAATATAGTGTTTATGGTGGCTGTAGCTCAGCTGGTTAGAGTACAAGATTGTGGTTCTTGGTGTCGTGGGTTCGAATCCCATCAGCCACCCCATAAATTATTCAAGCTGATCAAAAGATCAGCTTTTTTTATTTAGTGATCAGATACAATTTCTCCCTGGCTGGGGCGAATCCATGTTCTGCCAGATATGCCTTTAGTTCTTCTCCCCTTTTGTTATAAACCTCTTTATCTTCTCTCTCAGCTACCTGCGTCATAAAGTGATCTACGATCATGATATTCCGATCCATCAGTTTTTCATCGAATTCATCTTCCATTGGATATGAGTATTCACTTTCCAGCCCAATTTCTCCTGCTTCTTTTCGCAGAAAATCAGATATTTTCCTGCTGTCCCAGGTTTTTTCATGATGAACACTGCTCAGCATATCGATCTCAGCACAATAATGATGAAGCATTATATGTGATTTCTGGGCGGCAGTTTGATCTTCATCGCACACCATTTCCTGAATGAGAAGATGACCTCCGGGCATTAGAACCCGCTTTAGTTCAGCTATCACTTTCTGCGGAGTCTCAAAATGATGCAGAGAATTTGATAAACATGCCAGATCAAAGCTCTCATCCCTAAAAGTTAAATCGTAAGCATCACCTATGCAAAACTCCACTTCCGGATTATGCCGGGCTGCCAGTTTCAGCATCTTTTCACTACTGTCCACTCCCGTTATCTTGATCCCTTCACCAGCCAGTTGCTGGATAATACCGATAAATTCACCCCTTCCGGTTGCCACATCCAAAGCAGTTGTTAATTTTAATCCTGATAAATATTCCCGTATTTTATCCATATTCACTTTATATCATTATCAGTTATCTGCAATTCAAACTGACAATGATCATCCCCTTTGATAATAGATTTAAGCAGTTTCACCTTAACTTGTTTTCCTGTAATATACTCCCAGATATCCTGATAAAATCCTGCTCCGCAATAACAATATAGCGGGTCAATATCAGTCTTGCCAATGAAAGCTCTAATTCGGGGACAATGACAGTACAGAAGCCGTTTTTTCTCTATATCCTGCTCATTAAAATATTGTTCCAGAAAACCACTTTTAGGAATTTTGGCGGCAATGATCTTGTTTCCTGCCAATCTTCCTGCCAATCCCCAGTTCCGCTTTTTGATCTCCATTTGCAATTCCGGTTTCCCAGTTAAAATATCTGCCATAAAGGCATCAAACCTGACCTGCAGCAAAGAATGCGCCAGTTTCAAATCACCGGTTTTGCTATATTCCTCACGAATTGCCTCTAATTCTCTTTCCGGATAATGACAAGCTGCTCCTAACATAATATCGATAATCTGAGATGTAGTAAACTCCTTTGTTAATATATCCAAAAGTTTTTTCGTAAATTCCGGTTCAGCCAGAGTTTCATCCCTTAGGGTTTTGGCAGCTTTCTTATTCTCACAAATATCTTTACGGGATAATAATTTATTACGCCAGCTTTTCTCAAAATCAGTCAACATAATTGCCTCGGAAATTTAAAAAACTTTGCTTAGAAGTATTCCTGACTGGTGCGGTAATTTAATTCTATTCTCACTTAAATGGCTATAGCGACCATCCAGAAAATCCTGTCCAAGTTTCTGCATCCATTCTCTATTAATTGTGATCTTACCAATTATTAAATAGTATTCACCTGATTCTTTGAGAATTTCAATTTCAGATAATTCTACATTTATCTGCTCTGTTTCACCATTAAGTTCGATCTGCATCAGCACTTTAGGTTCACTTCCCAAAATCAGTTCATGGTCGATAAATTTTCCATAATCTTTAAGATATTTTTCAAATACTTCATTTATCTTATGCTTAAATAGACTGTCTATCATATTCACTAATATCCCCGGTATCTTCATTTTAACTCCTATACTTATTATTAATTATTCATAATTATTTAAATTTACTTCCCACCTTAAACCATTTTTAAGAAAGTATTCTAGATGAATTAAATTCAATGAGTTTGCCCCAATTAGTTGCACCTGATTCCAAACAAAATTCCCTTATAAACTCAGCAGTGAATTTGTTAAGCAATGCAAAATACTGTTCCATAAACTCATTATTTCTCTTCTTTACTTTATAGCATACTGGATCAATGACTCTTTTATAAAAATCTTCTCCTCCGCTAATATACTCCCAGTATTTCTGTATTGAATTAGAATTGTCTTCATTATATTCATTGCTACTTCTAACCTTAACATTAATGTAAATTGCCAACTTCTGTAGAAATCCATCTACTAAAGCATCCTCCAAAGCTGATAAACAAGTCTCCATAAGAGCTTTGATAATTTCTGACGCTGTATTAAAATATTTTGTTTTATATACAAAGGGATTGTCCTGTTTCAACAACTCTTCAAACTCCAGTTTACCTAAAAAAAGTACCATTCTGGAAGGAATATCAGCTATATTCTCTTCAATAAACAAGTTTAAGTTTTCACAAATAATCATCTGAATACATCCTATAACTATTAATCACTAACATTCAGGTTGAATTTATCAAAATATTTATCAATCTCTCCACGCATCTCTAGCCCAACTCGTTTGCCTGCACAAGCGTTGTGCCACTGCCACAGAATGGATCTAAAACGATATCTCCTGGTTCAAAATAAGTTTCTTTTTTATATTCATCAGTATGACTATCCAGAAAATATTCCACTAATTGTGGAATGAATTTCCCTTTATATGGATGTAATCTGTGGACATGCTTCGTCCTCTCTGACTCTTTATACTCCGTAAATGATAAATTCCAATTCAAATCATCTCCAAGAATTTTCTTCCATTGCGTCTCTTGAATAAAGGAATCATAATATTTTTTCAGGTCTTCTTTATCTATTAATAAAGAACCATTATCTGCATACTTTCTGATCCGACCATATTGAATTAAATATGAAATGTTTGATGTAGTAACATCTCGACCTACATAATTTGAAGCCCATCTGCTTGCTTCTTTTAAATTCAGCATTCTCGCTTCATCATTAAATAACTCTAATTGCATAACTTTTCTATCCTCTTTTATCCGATTCATAGTCTATTAACCCTTCTTCTATATGTTTGAATGCTCCCAATATCTCTCTATCCTGTCAAGCAAATCTTATTCCTTATCCAGAAACGCTCAGCAATTGCCGCCAGTCCGATGTGTAATTAGGCGACAGCAGTTCTCTTTTCATCTGCCAGCTTTTATTGATCCCTGCTGCGGCATAAGCCAGCGTGCCTGGTCCCCAGATATTATTCAGCCTGTCCACGCAGTCCATCACCAGCTTGCGCTCATCATCTATATATACAGGCTCAAAAAAATCAAGTGGAGCCTGCTTCTCAGCTATAATATCACTGATCATCACCCCCACCTTTTTGTATTTATAGCCAGGTCGATAAATTGAACGCAGCAGTGTGCCGGCTGCCTGAATAAAATCCGGTATATAAGCAGAAGGAGTAATCAGCCGGCTGGACGCATAATTGGCATATTGCGGCTCATCCCGAAAACGGTTCGTAGTAAGATATACCATGATCCCGCTGGCAAGAGAACGCTGATTACGCAATTTCAGCGTGGCTACCTGGCAATAATCTGCGGTTGCTTCCAATAGTTCACTTAGCTTCTCCACCGGATGCCCAAATGAGCGGGAAGAGATGATCTGCTTCTTAGGCATAATATCAAGCTCCATGTCAAGGCAGGAAATTCCATTCAGTTCTTTCACTGTGCGCAAGCCTACAATGGTCATCTGCTGCTGAATCCATTTCTGATTCACCCTGCTCAAATCCCAGGCATTCATGATGCCATGCTCATTCAGTCTGATTGCATAGCGATAACCCACGCCCCAGATATCGCCCACTTCCACCCACTTCAAAATGTCCTCAAAACGCGGATGATCCGTGATATCAAACACTCCACCATAGCCTGCAAATTTCTTTGCCACCCGATTAGCTACCTTGGCAAGCGTCTTGGTTGGTCCTATACCTACTGATACCGGCATCCCCAGCCACTGCTGTATCTGAGCCCGTATCGACCTGCCATACTCCAGCCAGTTATCTACCTGCAAATCTTCCAGACTCAAAAATGCCTCATCTATGGAATATATCTCCAGTTCCGGGGTATAATCTGACAGTATTTTCATCACTCTTGCTGACATATCACCATAGAGAGCATAATTAGAGGACAGTAAATGAACATCATAACGGTCTATCAAATGCTTGATCTTAAATGCCGGTGCACCCCGCTTCACGCCTAATGCCTTCAATTCCGGCGATAGTGCCACAATGCAGCCATCATTATTAGACAGCACTCCCACCGGCTTGCCACACAAATGAGGCTGAAAAGAACGCTCACAGGACACATAAAACTGATTACAGTCAACCAGCGCATATCGTTTTCGACTCATCACTACCACCTCTTAACTCTTAACTCTTAACTCTTAACTCTTAACTCTTAACTCTTAACTCTTAACTCTTAACTCCAAGGATAATATAATTATCATTGCGTTAACTGTCAAGATAATCTTACTCTTTCCGCGCATCCCCTGAAATTAAAATAATTTCTGTAACTGAGTTATATGTGCACCGCTGGGTATTTCCAAGTGGGGCGCAGATGACGACCACTACCAATCGATTTCATCATGATGCCTTTTCAGTTGAAGCGGATTTTGCGGTAGCTGCCCATCAATTAGCCGGAAAACAGATTCCTTATGACAACATCAAAGATCTTAATCACACTAAGATCATTGTGAAGGGAGATTACAGTCATAATGGCAACTATATGACTACGGGGAATAAACCGATAATATTTGGGCAGGAAGGAGTGCAGACTGGTGATTTTGTCTATTGGGGCAAAGTTCATGTTGGCATTTTGTATCAAGATAAAAGCGATCCTATTGGAGATCAAAACGGGAAACCAGATGGTATTTTCAACCAATGGGACACTGTAATCCACACTCTTTTTGCTGAGCCTCAGGTAGTTCCGGTAGGAGAAGCTTTCGGCAAGTCCTATCTCCTCACTATTTATAGATTTACACACTAAGATATTAGAATATATCTTAATTTGATAAGAAAATGCTTAGTATAAATAGCCTTCAAAAATCTCCTGCTTCTTCAAGCTTCTAATCCACTTCTCAGGGATATTTTCATAGCCAAAATACAGAGCTGCCAAACCACCTGCCACTGCTGCCACCGTATCTGTATCATTCCCAAGATTCACCGCTTTCAGGATAGTTTCAGAATAGGAACTGCTATTCAGCAGGCACCATAATGCAGCTTCTAAAGTATGAATAACGTAACCACTGGAGCTGATATATATTTCTGAATCAGCTTTTTTATAGGGATCAATCTCTCCACAGCTTAAGTTAGTGTGCAGAAGACGATGTAATTCCCGCTGGTCTTCCTCTTGTAAAGCCGGCATAA
Source organism: Candidatus Cloacimonadota bacterium (assembly GCA_021735645.1). Classification (GTDB taxonomy): domain Bacteria; phylum Cloacimonadota; class Cloacimonadia; order Cloacimonadales; family TCS61; genus Stygibacter. The sequence continues at coordinate 3,224 of JAIPGP010000123.1, read as the reverse complement.
AACTGTTATTTTGAGCAAGCAGATTATTCAATTCTGTCTGGCTGGTTTCTATAGCTTCAGCCAGGTCTTGCTTGTCAATGATGCGGCTGGCAATGCGAAGATAGAGAAAACAACATAAGGTGCTTCTTATATGAGGATGAGTGAGGGCACTAACCTCTTGAACTATTTTGAATTGCTCTGCTAATGTCATCTCATTAATGTAAGTTACCAGGGGCAATATCCGCATTAAAGCTCCATTTCCATTAGCATTCACTGATGATTTTCTGAACCGGTCTTCCAGAAGCTTCTTTTTCCCGCTGCGAATGATGTCTTTTAGCTCATGGATAGCCTTCGTGGTCTGTATCCCTTCATCAAATGCTACATCTGCGGCACTGAGATATCCTTTCTCCAGCCAGAGGATAAAACGCTCTGCTATATCTTTCAGGTCATAACCATTTTTCAGGCTTTCAGCCAGACACAAAGTAAGCGATGTGTCATCTGACCATAAGCCGATCTCGTCTGTATCCAGGTAATGCTTATTTCCGTTATTGTCTATTGAAATACCCATATCGATAACAGGATTTGAGATTCTTTGCTTCCTACCAATAAACTGGTAAGGAAAACCAAGTGCATCACCTACCGCTACACCATAAATAATCGTTTTAGATATTAAAAGCCCTCTACTCAAGATGATCTCTCCATTAACCAATCTACCAGATTTGCTGCAATGCAATACTCTGCTATTTCTTCTGCAAAACAAAGTTTGACTTTGCTGTCTGCAGATTTTGTAATTTTATCTGATAATTTACCTTTCGGACTATGAACAAAGTAATAGAACTCATCATAATCTGTAAAATATTTAAATTCATCTTCATAATTATCGAACTTATGCTTTTCTGATTGTGATTTAATCTGCACTGCTGCTTTTCTTCCAGAAATTGGCATTTTAAGATCTAAGTCAAGTGTCTTTTGAGTAGCTCCTAATTTAGATACTCGCTGCCACCCTGCATACCTGAAAATTAAATCAATCAATATCTCGAAATCCTGCCAGGTTAGAGATTTGATCAGAGGTATTAAAGACTCAACTAACTTTGCTCTCGCAGCAATAACCATTTTTAGTTCATTTGATTTAGTTGAATTAATCTTGTTTAATAAATAGGCAATATTTTCCTTTTCAATTTTACAAATAGTACTCCTGAATCCCTGAGTTTTAAGGATTTTACCGCTAATATTACTCATATGAAGGCTATTCCCTTGAATATCCTTATCACTCCAATTGCCTATAACTTTCCTTTGCTTGCTAAGATCTTTATTTAAAATAATCTTGGATTCGGCAAAACACCACCAAAGCTTATTCGCATGAAAGGTTATCCAGAGAGTTTTCTCATCATCCTCATAGAAATGTCTTATTTGATTCGTATAGGTCGTAGCAGTTTTTTTGCTTATCTTTTCAGCAATCAATTCCTGCTTTACTTTATCCCATGAACCCTCAAGGCAAAGCTTGTGATTTGCTTCATAGTATCCCAATTTCATGTTGTTTTGGGATAAACATTCTTCAACCCAATCTCCTCCTCGACCGAGTTTAATGTACATTACCTTGTCTGCATTAATCTTTTCCATTCTTCCTCCTATTTCTTGTTTTTTTTGCGTAATCATTATTTAAAATTAAAATTACGTTTTCCAAAATATCCTGTAAAGTTTAATACCATCTCCTCAATTAAAGTTATTGGGATAATGAATAAATAATATTCCAATCAACCGATTCCACTTTCTCTTTCTTTCTATTATAGCCATTTTAAAGAAAAACGATGAATAAAAATTTAAACTTGACCACTTTATTTATCTCACCAATTTCTTGATTATAACCTCATATCGGCTACACCATTATGAAAGGCTACCAAAATGGTTATCCCTTGGAGATTCCATATTTGCCGGTGTTTGGTAACCTTAGGGAAAGATTATCTACTTAAGCGAGTCAATAGTGTCAGCGTATTTGTAGGGAATGAGATGGGCATTGTAGCGATCAGAAGATTCGCTGCCACTATAGATAAGAAAACTGGTATTACAATTTGAGGCAAGATCGTTAAAATATTGCAGATTTTTAAATAGTGCTTTGCGGGGGGTAGCATTAAGTTTCACTTCAATGGCGTTTAAGCCGGAACCTGTTTCAGCAATAAAATCTACCTCATGTCCATTAGAATCGCGGAAAAAAAAGAGATTGCTTCTTCTGCCATTATTGAAGCGGGATTTAATTAATTCCGAAAAGATAAATGTCTCGAAAATCTCTCCCCGCAGAGGATGCAATTTAAGCTGTTCCTGCTTATTTATTCCCAAAAGATAACACACAAGCCCTGTATCATAAAAATAGATCTTGGGGGCTTTTATAATTCTTTTATTAAAATTATCATAATATGGCGGCAAAAGATGAATGATGTAACTTGCCTGCATGATCGATAGCCATTCCTTGAAGGTTTTATTACTTACTCCTAATTCATTAGCAAGATTAGTAAAATTCACTAATTGCCCAGTCCTGCCGGCACAGAGCCTCACAAAATTCTGAAACAACATTAAATCCTTCACATGCTGAACTGAACGGACATCTCTCTGGATATAAGTATCAAAATATGAACTGTAAAAAATATTAATATCGAGCTTCTGATCAAAAATTCTGGGATAGAAGCCCTTTACCATTGTCTCATATACACTTTCTGGTTCAGTTGTGGAATATATTTCGTTATAACTAAAAGGCAATAGACGAAAAATTGCAGTTCGACCTGCCAGGGATTGCGTAACCTGTCCGATGAACTCAAACTGATTACTCCCGGTGAGAATGTACATTCCAGGCTTATTTAGGGCATCGATATGACTTTGCAGATAGGAAGTGAGTTGAGGTGCTTTTTGAAATTCATCGATAATAACTTTTTCCTGGTTTTCTTTTATAAACTGTCTGGGATCATTAATGGCAAACTCCCGAATATCAGGGTCTTCCAGAGATACATATTTATACTCAGGAAAAGCAATTTTTGCCAGAGTGGATTTCCCTGACTGACGAGGACCTGTAATCGTGATCACAGGAAATCCCTTAGCACTTGATCTCAGTTTCTGCATTAACCCAAGTTTACCATTTTTTTTGTGAAAGTACTGCCCTGTAAGGGTCTAACATTTTTTGGGGTCACTACAGTATTGAATATTTGGTGATAACCCTATCAACTGGTTTATTGCTTATACCAAGACTTCTATATATT
>JAIPGP010000122.1 GCA_021735645.1 Candidatus Cloacimonadota bacterium | reverse complement strand
CTCTCAAGCAGATTCGACTGATGAAACTGTGAATGCTTGGAATGAACTTTGTCGGAAAGCCGTGTGCGGGAAAACCGCATGCACGGTTTGATGAGGGGGACAGGTGGATAGAATACTTGAAGCCTGTCTCTACTCTACTACAATCGGTGTTCTATAATATATTTACAATTTATAATTAATGCACTCTTCGGTTTTTGTATCGAAGAAATGAAGATGGGTATCTTTTAAGCGGATATTTACTGTATCATCAGGTTTGAGTGGTAATCTTTCTTCCATTCGCATCAGGAAATGATTACCGGAGACATCCAGATAGATAATGATCTCATTACCCATAGGTTCAATCACTTCTGCTCTGGCTTCTATGGGAGAGTCACTGTCAATCAGGATGTTTTCGGGGCGTACTCCCATGATGACATCTTTGCCTACATAAGGCAGAAGCTGCTGACCGTATTCCTCGGTAATGGGGAAACTAATGCCTGGAGCATTGAACATCAGGTGTTTATCATTGGTGAGCTGCCCTTTGATCATGTTCATTCCGGGACTGCCGATAAAGCCGGCAACAAATAAGTTTTTGGGATGATCATAAAGATTCAAGGGAGTATCACACTGCTGAATAATGCCATCATTAAGTACGGTGATGCGGTCACCCATGGTCATAGCTTCCACCTGGTCATGCGTCACATAGATGATGGTGGTATCCAGGCGTTTATGCAATTTGCTGATTTCAGCCCGCATGAGGATTCTGAGTTTAGCATCCAGATTAGAAAGTGGTTCATCGAAGAGAAAAACCTGGGGCTGACGCACTATAGCTCTGCCTAAGGCAACTCTTTGACGCTGACCTCCGGACAGCTGTTTTGGTTTACGATCCAGATATTCTTCCAGACCCAGGATAACAGCCGTTTTCTGAACCTGCGCTTCTATCTGCTCTTTAGGTAACTTCCTGAGTTTCAGTCCATAAGCCATGTTTTGATAGACCGTCATGTGCGGATAGAGGGCATAATTCTGAAAGACCATAGCGATATCGCGGTCTTTGGGCTGTAATTCATTCACTACCCTGTCCCCTATGGTGATCTCACCGGAGGTGATTTCTTCCAGGCCGGCTATCATACGGAGTGTAGTAGATTTTCCACAGCCGGAGGGACCGACCAGCACCATAAATTCCTTGTCTTTGATCTCCAGACTCACGTCTTTTACCACGTGCACCTTGTTATCATAAATCTTGTTTATCTTATTTAAAATGACCTGCGCCATAGCAGCTCCTTTACTTTAATATATAGCCGGTATAAGGTGCGGCATTGATCGTGATCACACCATTATTTACCTGATAATTTACTCCATCAATCTGATTGATCAGGGAACGCATATTAGTGTCCACCGGCAATTCAATCACTTTTTCACTACTGTCATTATTAATGACCACAAATAACTTATTATCCATGAATTCTCTCTGATAGGCATATATCATACCATCAGCCAGCAACGTCTGGAAAGAACCGCGACGCAAAGCAATATTATCTTTTCTGATCTGGATGAGGTTCTGATAGTATTTCAGCAGGTTTACAGCTCTCAGGTCACTGCGGTATTTCCAGTTAAAAGGACGCCGGCAATCTGGATCATGCTTACCCATCATGGCAACTTCATCACCATACCAGATATGAGGAGCACCCACATAGGTCATCTGGAAAAGAGCAGCCAGTTGCAGGGCAGAAATATCGCCTTTGGCAGTTTCCAGATAGCGGAAAGTATCATGACTATCTATAAGGTTCATCATTGTTTGAGCTGCCTGAGTAGGATAAGTAAGTCTGCCGGGTTTCAGGTCACGATCAAAGGTTTTAGCTGTGCATTGACGCATATTAAAGAATCTTTGCACCGGGTCTTTGAAATAGGCATAATTCATCACGGAATCAAAGTAATCATTATTCACCCAATCTACGGCATTACTCCAGATCTCACCTACAATCCAGGCATCAGGTTTAATGGATTTCACCTTTTCACGGAATAACTTCCAGAACCAGAAAGGCACTTCATTCGGAACGTCAAGGCGGAAACCGTCCAGGTCCATTTCACCAATCCAGAAATCTGCTACGTCCAGGATATGATTCACTACCGGCATATTAGGATGAGCAAGTGAAATATCTTTGATACTATTCTCCTCCGGATTAGCCAGAGCAAGGTCATAATTTAAGTTAGGCATTTCACCAAAGCCCCACCAGCATTCATAATAATCACTGGGTGTATAGTTACCAGATGTGGGAAGTGGACATTTCTTCCATTCATACCAGGTCCAGTATTCCGAATTTTCACAATTAACTGCTGCGTCACGGAAAGGTGCATAAGTCTCACCAGTATGATTAAATGCACAATCAATGATCACTCTGATACCTTTGGCATGACAGTCATCCACAAACTCTTTAAACTCATCATTAGTGCCAAAGTGCGGGTCGAGCATCATGTAATCAGCAGCATCGTATTTATGATTAGATTTTGCTTTAAAGAGCGGATTAAAATAGATAATGGTGATCCCTAAATCTACCAGGTAATCAAGTTTCTGGTGAATACCGGCAATATCCCCGCCATAAAAGCTGTTATATTCCGGCTGGTAACCGTCATTATCAGGCTGATGATAGGGGCTTTTTGTAAGACCGGAGATATCATACCAGTCTTCTATCAGATGGTAATAAGGTTTGTATTTTGGCAATAATGTTCCAGGTGCAGGAGGTGTTTTCACACCATCATAATACCATTCCGAGAAATCAGGATCATTAGCTTTATCACCATTGGCAAAACGCTCCGGGAATATCTGATAGACAATACCGTCTTTCACCCAGTCCGGTGTATAGAAAGGCTCAATCAGTTCCGCTGAATAGGCAAAATTATAAGGCTGGCTGCTGAAACCTGAATTCGTCATATACCAGGTATTATCACCATCATTATAGACGAAGGCATATTTGAATTCGGTCTGGTTTTCGGGCATTTCATAAGAATACTGGTAGTAGCAGAAACTATTATCTTCAGTAATTTTCTGTAGATCATATTTCTCATCATCGATCAGCAGATATACTTCATCAAGATCATTTTTATGAACTCTGGTCTTAAATTCTATACGATGAGGATTCAGAGGATTTACAGTCTGGATAGATTGTCCAAAAGGCAAGCCATATTGCAGGAATTCACCATCACCCTTTTCCAGGAGTACTGCAGGATAGCTGTCATCAACTACGATCATGGAATTTTGACCGCCAAAGCCGTCTTCTTCAAATTTCTCTGCCTTTTCATCAGGCACCCACTGCATGCCGTTAACTACAAATTTATAGGAATATTCACCGCTTTTCAACAGCTTTGTGACTTCATATACCCCATCACCATCATCATCCGTCATCATATCACTTTTCTGGTTCCAGTCGTTTAAAGAGCCTGCCAGATAGACATCAGTTACAGCACCAGCTGGCTGATAACTGAAGGTCACTTTGCGCAAAGCATCGATTTCTGCTTTATTTCCGGCAAAAACGATTGAATTCTGTCCACCAAAACCGTCACCTACGAATTCTTCAGCATTTTCATCTGCAATCCAGGTGCCATCAACCACGAATTTATAGGCATATTTACCCACTCTCAGATTCAATGTTGTTTCATAGATGCCATCATTTTCTTCCATAGGTGTGGCAGTAGGCGACCAGTTATTAAAATCTCCAGCCAGAAAAACTTTCTTCTTACCACCTGTTAGCGGCTGGTAAGTGAAATCTACCGGAATGTTTCCAGAAAAATCATCTGTCTGCTTGATCTCTGCACTTTCAGTTTTCTTTACTTTCTTAGAGCCATTATCACTTCCCACGATAACTACAGAATTCATGCCGCCATAACCATCATCCACTGTTTCAGAAGCGTTTTCATCAGTTATCCAGTTACCATTATTCACAAATTTATATAAGTATTTACCCTCTTTTAAATCCAGGTCTAATTCATAGTTTTTGCCATTCCATTTCATTTCATTTGCAGTTGTTGACCAATCATTAAAATCTCCAACCAGAAAAACCTGTCCTGCTTCAGCCTCTGTAAAGTACTGGAAATTTACTGTATATACTCCCTGAGCAGGAGCACTTTTCCCGGGAGTATCACCTATTGTTACCACAGAATTTGCTCCACCAAAGCCGTCATCTGCCTCATTAGGATTATTCGGATCAGTTTTCCAGTCTGAGCCATTAACCACAAATTTATACATATAAGTGCCCGGAGCAAGCTCCATACTTATCTGCCAGGTATCACCAGTTTTGGTCAAAGGGTCTGCCTGTGTATCCCAGCCATTGAAATCACCGGCAATATTCACTGAGGAAGCGTTAGCGTCCTGATAAGTAAACAGCGTGCCGGAAGCCGTCTTTTTAGAGGCAACATCTTCTTTTACTGCTTCTCCTCCGGACATTCCCAAAGAAGCACAGGAAGAAACCATGGCTAATATTATTACTAATATCAGACAATAAATAATCTTTTTCATATAATCTCCCATCTATTAATATCCAATTGTGAAAACTTCATAAAATGTGCCATCAAAAGCACCTGTTACCTGCGGGATCACATCATCTGCAAAATAAATGTCTCCACCACCACCGATATAGGCAATCAGTGAAATAGATGAATGAGCAGCTCCTCCATAGATTTCTTCCAGAGATATGGCAAATTCCAGAACAGAACCATTCAGGGAAATTACAACATCTTCCAGCATATTTTCATCTACCTGAGAATGATTATCCAACGAAACCGAAACAACACCAGCATCTTCTAATGCCCAGCCAGAACAAAAAACAATATCTGCCCCGAAATCTTCAGGTGTATCAATATTCTTTCTAATGCGTCCACCAATATCTCCCCCATCCACAGTACTGAAATCATTTATGCCTGTATCACCACTGTTATCTATATCAATTCCTACGCATACCGTATTGTCTGAAGTGGAAAATTGCCCAGTAACAGCCACATATAGATAATCTTCATCATAAGATAGATAAAGAGAGTCAAAATCATTTCCTCCCCAGCCACTTACATGATCCTGTGAATATGCAGGTTCCCAGTCATTATCTATTTCGCCATCCACTATTCGGGTTTGCATATCCATAGTGCCCATGACTTCCAGCATCATCGTATCAGCAATTGCTACTTCATTAATAACAAGTTCTATCTGAAAGATACTCCTGGCAAAACCCGTCAGATCTATAGACACAAAATAAGTACCGGAAGACAAGTTCTCTAACAGATAATAGCCAGTAGAATCTGTTGTGGTTTCTGCCAGTTGCAGATTATTGCGCGAAACTATGATCATGGCTGATAATGTGTCAGGAGAATTGTCTTCAAAAGTCACGTAACCCTCTAATGAAGAATTGTGATCAAACACTGTCTCGGTAGCACTATCTTCGCAACCTGTGAGCAACAGCACAAATAATGCAGCTATTATAATTAATTTTATCTTATTCATATTTCCTCCTTTATTTCACTATGATAATAGAATTTTTGCCGCCGTAACCATCATCAGATGTTTCTACAGCATTGGGGTCAGTTACCCAGGTATTTCTATCTATCACATATTTATATTCATATCTTCCGGGAGCGAGAACCTTGATCAAAGTCCAAATACCGTCACCGGCTACTTCATCTCCGTGGGTGCCATCATCATGCATCTGATCAACCTGATCGTCAAACCTGCCACTGCTGCTGGCTGTACCTACCCAGAGATTATCAGGAAAATCTCCTGCCAGATTTACCTGACGGGCAGAAGCAGCATCATGCTGAAAAATCACACCTTCCGGCACTTGATGCGGAGGAGGCAACCTCTTCTTGATGATATTCATTGAGCAGGCAGAAACAAGCAGTATCAGAGTTATTATTACAATATATCTTTTCATGATTACCTCTTAGAACTTTATGACAGCTTCCAGAGATATTCTGTCGTCTTTTGCCAGAGCATCTTCCGCAGCCCGAACTTTATCACCAAAACCATTATAAGTATTCTGCAGATATTCATCCAGTTCACTTATATCTTCCAAATACTGACGTCTGCCAACATTATAGAACTGGTCAGTAACTTCATTGATCACATTAGGATTGATGCCATAGCTAAGTGCAATCCAGACATTGTCACTCAGATGATATTTAAGAGCAGTATAATTAGCTACAAAAACATCTTCATCATCTTCAAAGCTGGTAACCAGACCTAAAAACTTGCTGTTATACATGGGAATACGGGTATCTGTGCAAATCTGCCAGTTCTTACTGATCACATAGTTTAATCTTACTATATTTTCTACTAAGAGAGGACTATAATTGAAATCTATCTGAGCAATGTTTGCTTCATATTCGGCTGAAAACTTCCAGAAATCATATCCAGCTTTCACATTCCACAATAATCCGGTTTCATATCCCAGCATCATATACTGGGCAAAACTCAACTCACTTGATTCCTGATACCACTTTCCATTGCCATCTGTGCGTCCGATAAACTTATAATACTCATACCAGGAAGCTACACTATCTGGATATTCATTCTGCCAGCGTTTGAAGCCGGCTTCCAGATTCAGATTATCAGTTTCAAAACTGGCTGTCAGTGACCAGCTGCTTCTACTCAATGAAGCTTCATTTGTTACAGGAGAAGGAAGTACCATCACAGTATCGGGAAAATCTTCATAATTCAAATTGACTTCATTGAACTGGAAATTTCCTTTCAATTCCAAAGCCTTGGGGAACTTCACTTTCCAGCAGATGTGATCCACAGCTCCATCCTGCCAGGTATGCTCTTCTTTCACCAGAAGTTCATTATCTCCAAAATCTCTAAATTCTTTTATATTCTCAAAACTATAATGTTCATAGCCAAGCGTATAATCCATGCTTCCCTGCCAGCCGGGTTGAGTTATGCTGCTCGTTAAAATGGCATCTATTTCCCAGGCAGGATTGCTATCAACTATATCTCCACTGAATGATACGGAATCATTAAAAGTGTGGTTATACTGATTATTCACTCTGCTGCTATAGATTGAGCTTCCCAGATTAAATCTACTTTCATAACCGGCAATCTCAAAATCATACCCTGCCTTTAATCTTCCGGCAGTTACATCACGTTCGGCATCACCTATCTGATCAGCACCGAATATCTCCAGCTTGATATCAACAGGTAAATTCATCATATATGGTATTTTACTGTTATCAGTAAGAAATTTCACTCCTCTGTAACCATATCCAAAATTATAATTGTAATATCCCTCTCCACCTACAATCTGCAAGGGATCATCAAAACTGATCTCTCCCACATTATCAAAGGCATATATGTAAAGGTAATCTGCATCCAGGTGCATGTATGTCCTCTTATAGTTTAAATGCGTCTTCCACATATCCACACCTTCGGTGGTATTATTGATATTGAGCACAGTATAGCCTTCCATGTTCTGATTAAGCTTTACTTTGATTCCCAGATTAAGGTCATGGTAAGGTTTATCAAGTGAATAGCGACTGCCATCACCCTTTTTCATATCATTCAGTACATAATAGCGTCCATCAAAATAGACTTTGGGGTTCACAGAGGATGGGACCTTCACAGCATGAACACTCTTGCTTACAATCCCTCCGGTTGACACTTCTACTACAGAATTCGACCCGCCGTAGCCATCTTCTGCCACATTGGGATTTTCTTCATCAGATACCCAATTGCCATCAACTACATATTTATATGTATGGCTGCCTTCGGGCAGAGCTATCACTGTCTTCCAAGTGCCATCAGCAGTCTTTTTCAGCAGATTTGCGGTAGTATTCCAGTCATTGAAACTCCCTGCTACGGATACACTGCCAGCATCAGGAGCATTGTAACTGAACTCAACCCCGTCTTTCAGCTCCTTAATACCGCCAAATAATAAACCTGTTGCCAGTATAATAACAATTAATATTAAATTCTTTTTCATATATTTCTCCTGCACCATTATTCTTAGAACCAGCTTTTCACAATCAGCTTGATTTCTTCTTTCATCTCACCACCTGAGGCAAAACCATCATCATTCACCAGTCCATACTGTCCCCACCAGCTGGGACCATACTGGATATAGGCTTCTGTATTACCACCTATCTTATAGCTAACCTCACCAAAGACACTAAACCTTGAACCTCCCCGGTCATTTGCCACCATGCCCCGGGAAAATAGTTTCCACCGTTCTGTAAGGTTCACACTGCATTCTATTCCCCAGATCTGCTTTTCCTCAGTTTCACCCATATCTTTGATCTTGAATTGAGTGAGCAGCTTTGCCAGTCTGTTTTCTACCTGCAATTCCGTGAAAAGGTCATAATGCTTATAATCATTACCCTGCCATTCTTCGTTTTTCTTATTAAAGTAGATCTTCCACTTGAAGCCATTGATAAATTCCACATACGCTTCTGTGTATAAATTTTTAACAGGGTTATAGCTAAATACTTCCTCGCCATCTATAGATAATGTATCAGGCACTATCTTTTCGCTTTCAGAATAATTGCAGGTAATTGTGATAGCCCGTTGTGGGACCAGATAATAGGAATTTATCGCCCAGCCATATTTATTCTTGTCGTTATTACCCATATAGTTTCTATAACTGTCACCATAGAAATAACCACTTGGCGTCATCGCCAGATAACCCAATTCATAGCTCCCAGCCTTAAATCCGGAAATTTCCAGCTTGGATGCCAGGTTCTGTTTAAAGATGTCTTTCAATTCTCCACTATGCCTGTAATCATCCAGTTTATCATTCACATCATCTTCAGAAGGTACATCAGTTCCCGCCAGTTCCCAGGACATATAATAATTATCTAATTGATACCGGACATCTCCAGCAAACAGCAGATTATAATCTCTGGCACCTCCAGAAGCATAATTCTTGCGCTGATAAGTAAGTCCTAAACGTAAATCATTATCAAATAATGCCTGTCGGAATCTCCCTAATTGAACATCATCCCCATTTCCTGAAGAAAAATCTGAAAGCACATAAGTGAGGCTGGACGTAGGTGCCCAGAAATCCCACCTTATGCCCTGACCATTACCATCATTATTCACCAGTCCAGTATTCAGAATGTCAAGCATGGTGCCATCCAGCCAGTATCTGCCACCTTCCCGGGTGAAAAGCACAGACTCAAATCCCAAGCCTGATTTCTCATTTCGAAAACTGGTATGTCCTTCAGTGAGTACTGCTAAAGCAGATTTTCCGCTTTTGTATTCGTCATTATCCTTATCTGAATAAAACTTGAAGAACACATTAGTGCCAGGATAAGGATTGGTATTGAACCTGCCCTCAAAAGTAATATTCGGGTCCCAGATATTCCAGTCAAATTCGTCTGCTTCATATACTGCACCATATTGACCTTCCAGATAACCCTCAAAAGTTATTGGTGCAGAGTGCAGGATTCCAGTAACTAACAGCAGTAAACTGATTGTAATTATTATAAATGACTATCCGGCTGTCTCCGTAAAACTTGACAATAAGATTACTCGGTGGAAATTTGCTATCAAATATTCAATGGAGGTCTATTAATGAAACATTATGAAACGATAAGTTTCTTTGAATTTCAGAAGCAATATTC
>JAIPGP010000121.1 GCA_021735645.1 Candidatus Cloacimonadota bacterium | reverse complement strand
TGAATATTGCTTCTGAAATTCAAAGAAACTTATCGTTTCATAATGTTTCATTAATAGACCTCCATTGAATATTTGATAGCAAATTTCCACCGAGTAATCTTATTGTCAAGTTTTACGGAGACAGCCGGATAGTCATTATCATTATTGACTTTTTTCCGAAATTCAGAAGGTATTCCTAAGGCTGGTATATTGATATAAGAAATTCCCGCTTTTGCCAGTTTTGTGCTCAGGCTTTGCTTATTAAAATTATATTTCATGGATACCGGATTTTTACGTACATCGATGACCAGTTGAATGCTTTCCGAAATTAGGTCACTCAGATATCTATCAATAGTGATGCCTTCATAACCTTTACCTATCAGGCACGGCTCATTGTTTACTTTATATCGGCTTTTCAATAAAGCAGCTTTTTCCTCACCCAGTATTTCTGCCAGGTTTTCGCTCCGGCTGGCATAATAAGGATATGCTTCATAAATCATGCTTATTAGGTCATTTAACCTTGAATCTCTGGTCTTTTGGATTAACTCATATATTGTGGTTTGATCTGTTTTTTTTAGTTTATTCCAATCTTCAGATTTTATTATTGTTATCTTTCCTCTATCATCCTCCTGTAAATATCCATCTTTTACCAGCTTACCAAAATCCTGATAACTTATATAACTGTAACAGCCAGATTTACAGGGGAAAAAGTCATAATAATTTTCACCCGACATCTTACAAAATAGAAATAAAAGCTTTTCCAGTTCTGCACGAGAGAATTTACCCCCGGACTTCTCAATTATTCCCAGTAAAATTCGTCTTCTATAGTACATTATCAACTCCTGAGTTTATTGATCAGAAATACCTGAAATTAGTCAAGCAGTATTGAACTGCCTCACGGAAAATCAAGGTGGGGCAGAGGTAAACAGATATTGCTAAGTCAGGTTAACTTATTTGAGCAGTATCAATTTCATTACGTATTGCTGACTGGCAGTTTTCAGAAGAGCGAGATATACTCCGGAGCTGACATCCTGTTCCAGCCTGTTTTTGCCGTTCCAGGTGATATGATGCTCCCCGGCAGGCAATGTTTCGGAACAGAGAATATTGATAAGCTGCCCTTTCAGGTTATATATTCTCAGGTCAATCTTCTGCGGTTCATTAATCCTGAAGAGCAGGCTTGTTTCCGGATTAAAGGGATTAGGGTAGCAGCTCAATCCGGGAGAAACCGGCGTAATATTATCATCAGAATAACCATTGGCCTCATAAAATTCGTAAGCACCCATATCCGGCATGATTCCCATATATTCTTCGACTTCTAATTCAGCTTCATAATTATAACTGGAGAATTGAAAACAGTCAATACCGCTGTTGTGGCAAGGTGAATTTTGACGCAGGAAATAATCACATAAAGGATGATCTAAAAATAACGGGTCTTCATCAATCACGTTTTCCAGCGGCTCAATGAAACCGTATTGCTCATAATCCTCGATATCGCTATAGGCAGCTTGAACATAACTATCATCATAAGACCATGATGTTCCGGGATTATCATAGATAATGCAATTCAGGAGGAACAAACTGATTCCTCCCTTTACATCAATCGCAGTACCTAAATCTTCCGAAACCTGATTGTCTGCCACAGTGCAGTTGAGCATAACCGTATCTGAGCCATCAATAGAAACCCCGCCACCCCTCATTGTAGCAGAATTATGATGAATACTCACTCTATTTAATAAAGATTCACAATTAAAGGTCCGAAATCCACCACCAAAAATTTCAGCAGTATTATAGCAGATCTCTGTATCGGTGATTTCTATCAAATAATTCGTATCAACCAGGATACCTCCACCAGAACCGTTTATATAATTATCCCTTATCAGGCAGCCGCTGATATAAGTATAGGAATAACTGGCAAAAAGAGCCCCTCCGTAAAATGCACCGGATATATTATCAGCCAGCAAAGTATTATTCAGATGGAAAGTGCTGAATCTGATATATAGACCACCGGCATGACTATCGGTAGAAATATTCCCCAGCACCCTGGAATCATTTAATGTCACAGAACCTTGATAGCAGTATAATGCACCTCCACCATTATGAGTAGAGTTATTACTTATGATCAGGTTGTCGAAACAGGGCGCTGAATTTTCTATAAATATTCCCCCACCGTATTCGTAGTTATAGCCATTTGCGATAGTGAACCCGGAGAGTACAGCATGAGAATTTTCACCGCTGTTAATAGTTACTACGCTGCCGGCTTGATTGCCATCAATCACAGTTCCGGAGATATAACTGGTATCCTGAGTAGCAGAATACAGTGAAGTTAAGCGGATGTTTTTCCCGGAAAAATCAATGTTCTCCAGGTATATTCCAGGTTGTACCAGCACAGTATCCCCATCAACGGCAACATTAATGCCACCCTGAATAGTAACCTGATCATCCGGAACATTAATAGTGCTGGCATAATTGAAGACAAATAATGTCAAAAAGACAAATAAAATAAAAACTCTCATAAATTCCTCCTGATTAGCATTTAAAAAATGATTAATAGTCTAAATGTGTCAATCTTTAAATTTTGGTGTCCCCCTTCCGAAATTCAATATATTCCTCTTTCTTTAAATAACCCCTACAGTGTACGGTTTTTTACAGGAGGAGTTTATTTTGTAAAATAAATAACTTCTACGAAGTAGTGTTTCCTTACCCTGTAGGGGTTTGCTATTTGTAGAAAATATATCCTGCATTCCCGCTAATAATAACGATGAAGCCGGAGAGGGGGAATTGAAAAATAAAAAATGGGAGACGGCAGATGAGGATAATTAGTTGTAGGTTGTATCCCTTCGCATAAAGCTATGGGGCAGTTTCGATTAGGCTTTAATAGTTATGAAGTTGTAATTAGGAACTTAAAAATCTGTATAAGTGAAAAGAGCTGTATTTTTTTTTAAAGTTAAAATAGGAGTATATATAAAGGAAATCGTAAGTCATTAATTGTTAGTTGTTAGTCTTTAATTGATTAGGGCTTGGAAAGCAGTTTTTTAAAAAAGTTAAATATAGGGGTAATATTCAAAAAAAACGGCAAAAATGTAAGGTTTTGTTGTAATTAATATTATTGCAGGGAGTTATGACCTTACATTTTCCTTACATTTCCTTACATTTTCATCTATAATCGTGAGACGATGGTCTAAAGGGGAGAGAATGGGAGGATGGGAATTTGGGAGCGTGTTCAACATCCGAATTTTAATTATGACGTAGGAGTTAAGTATTAATGTAGCTTAATCGTCCCCGATTAAGGCTGAAAGTGTGAAAGTGTGAAAGTGTGAAGGTTTGAGGGTTTGATTTAATGTAATGCAAGATTAGGGATTGAGGGAATGAAGTGAATGGGGAGGTCGAGACCCGGAACTCGGGAAATAGAACACGGATGCTACGGATTGCGCTGATCAGCACGGATAATGTATTCTTTAACTGTGATTGGGAAAAGAGGTGAATAGTGAATGGGGAAGTCGAGTTCCGGATTCCGAGTCTCGAGTCTCGAGTCCCCAATCACGATTAAAAAAGTCTTACATTTTCAATTACTTAAGGATCAGCAGTTTGCTGGCTGCCAGGCATTCACCATCAACATTGAGAGTATAAAGATAAACTCCTGCTGCCACCGCTCTGTCCTGCATATTGCGGCAGTTCCATACTTTGCTGTAGAACTGACTACCCGGCTCTTTGCCATTCTGCAGCCCTGCTTTCCGGGCTAGGCCGGTGAGATTGTTATCTAAAATCAGTTTACGTACTATTTGACCTTTCAGGTTATAAATATTTATCTCAGGAACGCTGGTTGGGATTTCCGGCAGTGAGAATTCCAGAAAGACAAAACTGCGACCAGTGCTGAGCTGCACCGGATTGGGATAGCTGCTGAGGGATATGCCGGCAGGAGGAGTGATTTCACCGGTAGTATTACCTACCAGGGTTCCATCAAACTCATAACAGCCTAAATCGATAATGTCATTCCAGATGCGCTGGTTACCTGCCAGATCAATGGGCGGTAGATTCATTCCCAGTGTATCCGGTGAACCGGCATCAATGCAGGGAGAATACTCACTAAGCTGGTAGTAGCCGGGATTTTCCATATTCCAGGCAGGTTGTTCATCTCCGATAAAGCGGGGAGATTCACCCATGATCACATCACTTAAGGAGATTATGGTGGTATCTGCAGCTTGAACACCAGTGGCAAAGAGAGTATTAGTGATATCCGAGGCATAATGTTCGCCATAATAATCAATGTTTGTGAACCTGATATCACACCAGCTCTCCGGATGATAAAAAATGCAGTTCCTCACGTCCAGCTTACCCAGGCAATCAGCGAATGAGCTATATCCATTATAGTTATTAGTGAAGGTGCAATTATATACTTTTAGGGGAGTATAGGCATTATCAAGCTCCATAATACTATAGGAAGATGAGTAGGCACAGTTATTGTTGTACATCAGAAAATTGCTGAGTTCCAGGGTATGCGTACTATCGGCAGGGTCCCAGTTCCGGTAGCTAAAAAATACACCGTTCCGGGCTGAGCAATTGCTCAGAATGGAATTCCTCATCACTCCATCAGTTCCTGAAAGCAGGATGCCAGTTTGAAAGCACACGTTATCAAGCAGGTTAAAATCATTAACTATAATATTATTCAGGACAGTGCCGGGATCAGTTCGCCCTACGAAAAGTGCGCGGTTCCATTCAGTACTGGTGGAAGATTCCTCTATCAGAAGATTTTCCAGCAGGATATTTCCACTGCCCGAGGCGCATAAATTATCATAATGTGCCACATTATTATGCAGCCAGAGATCGGTGATTTCCAGATTATCGATATGAGACAGCATAATACAGTAATCACTATTTTCCGAGCATCCGGTTACATTGAAATCACTTAATTTTATGTTTTCTTTATTTCTGGCCGCCAAAAAGCCTCCGATTCCTTCCTCATCGATATAAGTCTGTACAATGCCTTCGCCTTGCATACGGACATTACTTTTCATTTCAAAAGGGAACTTTTGCAGGTTTTCACTGAAGGAATACAATCCTCCGGTAACATGAACAGTATAGCGTTCCTGGGGGTCAGAGCGGATCAATTGATTAGCCCAGGCAAGGGTTTTCAGGGCATCTGTAATGCTGCTACCGGAATTATCATCACTTCCATAAATGCCTACCCAAAGATCATGTGCCACCGGTTCATAAACACATCCATATATCTGCAGTTCAATACTGCAAGCCTCTTCAGAAGATGCCAGGCAATAGTATTCTTCGGCATATATTTCGGGAACACTGAATAGCAGCAGAGGAACATATATGATGCCGGTATATTGACTAAGAAAGATATCCTGTACCCAGGAGGAAGTATTGCAATAGATACTGCATCTGTGGATAGGATCAAAGGTAACATGAGACTGGGAACTCATATTTCTCAGATAAACCCCGCCGGCAAAATGAAGAGCCCGGTTATTATAAATTTCTACATTAGAAAGATTGATGTTCTCCGTTTCAGCAAAAATTCCACCACCCACCCAGGCAAGACAGTTCTTGATTACGCAATTCCTGATCACTACCTCATCACAATCATAGCGGAAAGCTAAACCGCCACCTCGCACATAATTGAATTCTTCACTGTATATCAAACTATTATCAGGATAATTATTCATGATCACAAAACCATTTATTGTGAACTCATCACTATTATTAACATAAACCGTACTGGCTGACTGATCTCCGTGAATGATCACATGCTCCGCTTGAAAATACTTCCCGGAAGTGAGTTGAGTACCTAGCAGAGTCAGGCTTTTATAACTTACCACCAGATTTTCAAAGTATTCTCCAGGATATACTAAAATGGTATCATTACTCGCCGCAGTATTGATCGCCGGCTGAATACTGGTAAAATCTGCATCCCCTTCCCAGTTGACCGTCCACACAGTTGCCATTAAAATCCCTGGTAACGCCATAAACAGTATAAATAAAGTTTTCATTGCTCACTCCTCAAAAGTTAAATGAATAATATCAATACTATTATTTATCAAAAATATACATTGCAAATAATTATGTCAAATAAAAATATCTTATCTGGTGTTACAATAATAATGAGTATGTTCAACTTTCAACCATTGGGGGCATATAGGTCTTATATGTCCTATAGGTCCTATATGAATTGGAGATGGTAGTTCGGAGACTGGGAGCTTCGTTAATCTACGTTATAGACAAATATAATGCCGCTAGAGGGGAAAACCCAGTCTTGAGAGGTAACTGTGGCGGAATTATGATTTTGGGTGAGGGTGGGGAATTTTTGTTTGCCAGAGAGGATGGGGATGATGTTTTCCATCTTAAGTTCTGGAGGGTAAGAAAAATCAAGATTGAATTTATGAGTGATGCCTGTGATATATACCGTGAGTTGATGGTAGTTGCGTGGATACCAGGTGAGAGTATCTATTCGGAAGAGGACTTCCTGATCGATCAGTTTATGTAGTTTTTCGTGATAGCAGGTGATTTCCAGGCAGTTATTAATGATCCTGGTAGAGAAATATAGGGGAATATCGTTAATACTGGCAGAAACAAGTTGAAAAGAATCAGGGGAGAGGTTGAGGCTTTCATCGAGCAGCCAGCGGTATTCCACATCAGGCTGCTGGAAATATCTATTGAGATTCGCTTCATTATTGGCACAGGCAATGCGGAAAGAGGCAGAGTTAAGTATTTTACGGAATGAGAGTGAGGTTTTTGTGAGGAAATAATTCTGCATTTCGGGGTCAGACGGGATACTGAAATTAATGGAGTGCTGAAAATCATGGCGGAAGTGAATATTATTATCCTGGTCGCTGAAGATATTTTTGAGGATGTCCTGATAGACAAAATCAGCTATTTGAGAGCCTTGCATTCTCTGCTGCATGGCAGCTTCGATAATGCGGTTCAATTTATCATTATTATAATCAGAGGAGACGAACTCCCTACGCAGCAGTGGTGCTGTGGAGATGAGTTTATCATTTTCATAGAAGAAGCGGGGTGCACGTCTGCCGGTCTGGCAGAGAAGCTCATAGGGGCTGCCTTTATATAAAGCAGCAATATCCTCCACTCGTAGGTGAGGTGCATTGCCCAGAAGAATAACCTGATCACCGGTAACGGAATGAGTGGCATTTGTGAGATCGATGGCGATCATATCCATAGAGATTTTGCCGATAACCGGCAGGAGCGTATCATGCAGGATCACTTTACCGCAATTGGAGAGCAGAAAGTCATAACCATCAGCATAACCCACGGGAATAATGGCATATTTCAGGTCATGAGAACATTTATAGGTGAGGTTATAGCCGATATAGTCATCTTTGTGAGCAGTTTTGATCTGTGAAATTCTGCTTTTGAAGGAGAGTACCGGCTGTAGATGAATAATCTCCTTTTGCGAAGCATCAGTATAGAAACCATAGGTGAGAGCGCCGAAGCGGACAAGATTGCCGGGGCAATGCTCGATATTAACTACTGCACTGCTATTAGCCGAATGAATGTATTGAGGCAGGTGGGGTAGAGCAGCCAGGAACTGGTGGAAAAGAGTTATCTGATGCTGAGAATAAACAGGGTCGTTTTCGGCAGCAGCAAAATGAGTGAAGATGCCTTGAATAAATATATTAGGCAGGGCTTCGCAGAGATCATAGAGCTGCCTTGCCTGGGAAAGAGCAGCTCCGCTGCGTCCCATGCCGGTATCAATATTAAGATGAACATTGTAATTAGCAGGTGCCAATTCATTGAAAGCGGTGGCAAATAGAGGATCGGAGATCGTGGGAGTAAGCTGGTTTTCGATGATGAGCGGTATCTCAGGGATGAGAGCAGGAGAAAGGATAAGGATGGGTAAAATGAAACCATGATAGCGGAGAAGTGCACCTTCATCTGCATTAGCCACACCCAGGGCAGTGGCACCGCAATCTATAGCAGTTCGGGCAATTTCCAGAGCACCGTGACCATAGGCATCAGCTTTCACAATCTGCATGATGAAAGTATTTGGTGGAGTGAGTTTTGCCAGAGCCCGGAAATTAGCTGCGAAGGCAGAAAGGTCAATTTCTACCCAGGAGCGGAATTCGTGAGTCGTGAGTCGTGAGTCGTGAGTCGGAGGTCGTGAGTCTTGAGTCGGATTCATAATTAAAAGAACTTGGCGGCAATATTAGCCAGTTGGGAGCGTTCGCCTTTCAGAAGCGTGACATGACCGACAATTTTTTCATGTTTCAGTCTTTCGCAGGCGATGCTTAAGCCGTTTGAGCCGCTATCGAGGTAGGGGATATCAATCTGGTAGGGGTCTCCGGTGAGAACAACTTTTGTGCCTTCTCCGGCGCGGGTGATAATGGTTTTCATTTCATGCGGAGTAAGGTTCTGGGCTTCATCGATGATGATGAATTGATTGGGCAGGCTGCGTCCGCGGATATAGGTGAGGGGCTCCAGTTCAATGAAGCCAAAATCCAGATAGTCATTAAGTGAAGGTTTCTTTTTACCAAAGATGCGTCCATTCGCTTTGGATTCCTCATCGGATTTATTCGTGAGTAGAATTTCCATATTATCATATATAGGCTGCATCCAGGGATTGAATTTTTCTGCTTTTGTGCCTGGGAGATAGCCCAGGTCTTTACCGAGGGGAAAAACAGGTCTGGAGACAACCAGGCGGGTGTAGAGGTCTTTTTCGACCACTTGATTAAGTCCGGCAGCGAGAGCTATCAGGGTTTTGCCTGTTCCTGCTTTCCCGATCATACTAACCAGCTTAACATCCGGGTCCAGAAGAAGATCAAATGCCATTGCCTGTTCAGGGTTGCGGGAAGTGATGCCGAAGAGTTCCTGATTCTGGTAAAATGCCGGAGGATAAAAAGAATTAGTTTCAGAATTATAACGTGCTATTTCGATGACATCAGGTGTATTCTCGGAGCGGTAGATCAATTTTAGGAACTGGTTAGGCACAAAATCGCCATATTCATTTTTGAGGATTTTACTGGAGCGGAAGTTTTCTATCAGAGATAAGGGGCATTCCAGTTCAGAGAAGCCATTATATATTTCATCAAAGTCGATTTTTTCTGTTTCATAATTTTCAGCTTTTAAGCCTACGGCATCTGCTTTGATGCGGACATTGGCATCTTTGGAAACCAGAATAACCGGGACAGCGGGATTCTTTTTACGAATATAAAGAGCAGTGCCAATGATGAGATTGTCATTAGTATCCGTAATGAGAATTTCTTTGGCAGTTTCGGATATATAGCGGCTGAGAACTACTCTGATAGAGCCTCCGTTTTCCGTTTTCACGCCCTCCTGCAGGCTGCCGGAATTACGCAGGTCATCAAGTAATCTGCCGATTTGACGGGCGTTTCTACCCTTTTCATCAAGTCCTTTTTTGAAATTATCAATTTCTTCTATGACTGTGATCGGGACGACAATATCATTATCCTCAAAGGCAAAGAGCGCATCCGGATTATGGATGAGGACATTGGTATCAAGAACATAAATTTTTTTCATTAATAACTCCTGAGAGAATATTAGCAGAGCAGGTTTTTTTGTCAAATTAAGACTTTTGTGATAGAACACCATTCCTTTAACAGTGAATGGGAAAAGAAGTGAATAGTGAAGGGGAACTCGGGACTCGGGACTTGGGAAATAGAACAGTAGAGTAGAGACAGGCTTCAAGTATTCTATCCACCTGTCCCCCTCATCAAACCGTGCATGCGGTTTTCCCGCACACGGCTTTCCGACAAAGTTCATTCCAAGCATTCACAGTTTCATCAGTCGAATC
>JAIPGP010000120.1 GCA_021735645.1 Candidatus Cloacimonadota bacterium | reverse complement strand
GTAGTAGTGATGATAGCTGTGCAACATAACGCAGTAGGAGCCAAGGGGCATTACTTCAAAGAAATTTATAAGACAAGGGAGAATGTTGTGATTGATGTAAATCTAACAAACAAACCAAAATCAGCCCTGAAGGCTGAAGAAAGAGTTCGCTCTTTTCAACGTAAATTATATTCCAAAGCCAAACAGGAGCCGGAATTTCGATTTTATGTACTGTATGACAAACTCAGCCTTCCTTTCTTTTTGAAGGAAGCATGGAGACGTGTAAAAGCAAATAAAGGTGCAGCCGGATACGACAAAGTAACATTTTCTAACGTAATAAAATACGGAGTCGAACAATATCTCGCTGAAATAGCAGAAGAACTCAAAACTGAAACCTACAAAGCTCAACCTATATTGCGAGTTTACATACCTAAATCCAATGGGAAATTACGACCATTAGGTATCCCGACAATCAAAGACAAAATAGTTCAAATGTGCTGTAAACTGATAATTGAGTCGATATTCGAAGCCGACTTTGAGAACTGCTCATTCGGATTTCGTCCTAAACGCTCAGCTCAGGGTGCAATACAGTCTATCAAGTTAAATCTGAAAGAAGGGAGAAATGAAGTTTATGATGCTGATTTATCTGGCTTCTTTGATAATATTCCCCACGACAAATTAATACTTCTGGTGGAACAAAGAATCACAGACAAACGCATTATTAAGCTGATAAAACAATGGTTGAAAGCCCCATACTTCGAGGATAACAAGCTTCATAAGAACAAAAAGGGAACACCGCAGGATGGAGTAATATCTCCGCTTCTGGCTAATATCTATCTCAATCTGGTTGATAAAGCTGTTAAGAGGAAAGATGGTTACTTTTATAAGTACGGAGTTCGTATCGTGAGGTATGCAGATGATTTCATTCTGATGGCAAACAAGATACCAGAATATTGTCTGGAATATCTAAACAGTATGCTGAATAGGATGGAACTAACTGTAAACCAGGACAAAACAAAGCTTGTTAAAGCGACCCAAGAACCTTTTAAGTTTTTGGGTTTCACATTTCGCTATGACCGAGATTTACATGGCAGAAATTACAAATATCTCAACATCTGTCCCAGCAAGAAAAGTGAAATCAACTTGAGAAGCAAAATAAAGGAATATCTGCGCTATAATGGTCATAAGAATCCTCGAAAAGTAGCCAAAGGCTTGAATCCAATCATTCGAGGTTGGTTCATTTATTATTCCATACGTGGAGTTAGTTATCCTAATAAGTCAAAAAGAAACATCAGGTATTATCTCATGCAGAAGCTGAATCGAGTTTACCGAAGAAAGAGTCAGCGAAAATGTAAGCTTTCCCACCAGAACGCTTATGAGAACTTAGTCAAATACTATGGCTTATATGATCTCTCAAGCAGGTTCGGTTGATGAACCTGCGAAAGCTTGGAAAGAACTTTGTCGGAAAGCCGTGTGCGGGAAAACCGCAGGCACGGTTTGATGAGGGGGACAGGTGGATCGAATTCGTAAGCCTGTCTCTACTCTACTGGTTAAAAAGTCTTACATTACATTTCATTCAAAATTACTTAACCACTGTCACCTTCCGCTGCGCCACATATTCATCACCAGCCTTCAGCCGCACAAAATACACTCCACTGCTAACACTATTACCCGCTTCATCACACAAATCCCAGACACTTGAATTCATTTCCAATTTTCCATTTTCAATTTTCAATTTACGAAGTCTCTGCCCTTTGATATTAAATATCTCAATACACATATCTTCAAAAAGCTCTCCCTGCCACAATATCTTTGCTCCACCATCTCTCAATCTGTCCGTAAATAGCGGATTGGGATATACTATGATCTCCAGCGGATTCTGTATTACTTCATCATGGCTCACAGGTGTTCCCTGCCATTCAACGGCTCCCATATCTATACCATTACCATATAACCGCGGATTGCCATACACGTCAGTTAGAGGCAGTTCAATATCATAGGGTAGATCAAGTGTGCCTGCATCAATCATTGGTGATCCTGATTGTGGTGTGTAATCTGCACATACTAAAGGATCACAATCTAATATCCCTCCCAGCCAGTTAACTTCTGAATACGCATCCCCTATTACAGGTACCCAGGTGGTATCCTGGATCAATGAGTGAGAAATATTAACAGTACTACCCCAAATACCTCCTGTACCAGTATCTATTCCTACCTGATATCCATCATTACCATAAACGCAACTATTATAGATATTAAAATTGCCACCTGTCTTAGAAACCACGCAGGCTAAGGCATTTATAGAATCCTCACAGGCATTATTCATAATAGTACAATTGATCATATTTGTTTCTGTCCATCCATAACCCCTGATATTATATGACCATATTCCCCGGTCATTTACCGGACAATAATTATCTACATCTAAGGCATTTATAATATCCAATCTGGATCTTTGACCTGTGTCCTGCCCATTGGTATGTTGAACAAATGAAGCTCCGTTTTTCACAATTACATTTCTGATAACACTGCAATTATCTGGATCACTGGCATAATTACCAAACGAATTTGAAGCACCTTCAATTATAATATTCTCCATCTCGATACTGACTCGGGATGCTATAGAAAATAGAGCATAAGAATTATCTATGCTGTGAAGATTCTCAATAGTCAATTTGGGAATTTCTGTACCATACCTTCTGAACTCCATATTCCAATCAGCAGGGTTACTGTTAATTAAAGTAATATTTTTTAACTCATATTCCATTTCACTGAAAAAATCCTTTATATAACAGTGTCCTTCTCCATCCCAGACTACAGCATCCATATCTTCTCCGGCAATGTTCACGTAGCCCTTCATATTCAAAGGAAATATCTGATTATTTTGAGTTGAGCTATAAGTGCCTGCTGCCAAATGGATAGTATGAGGATTTTCTGGATTGGAAGTTATTCGTGTTATTGCACCGGCTACCGTCTGCATAGGTTCATAAGGGCTTATTCCGCTGTTTTCATCATTTCCATTGGGTGATACATACAAATCTCCATTATAAAATTCATAGTACGCTGTATTTACATTAAGATTCAAATATTGCCAGTTATAATTGTTACTCTGCAAATTAACTTCAATAAAATATGTATCCGGCAGTAAACAGCTAAATGTATCTACATAAACTGATATAACTTGAGGATTATCAGGATTAACCCCCCTCGACAGATCACAAGCGATTAATCCGTAATTTCCATATATATTACATAAATTATCCGGATCGAATTCTGCTTCTCCTCTGATATAAATGTCTATTCCCCCATTGAATTTCTCAGCAAAATTAAACCTTATTGTTGTGCCGGAAAGATAGATACCAGATTCATTCCAAACCAATATTCCACCACCATCATAAATTGCATAATTGTGTTCTATAATACAGTTTCTAACTTCCAGAAAAGAATCTTCTACTAATAAACCTCCTCCATGAAAACCTCTACAATTGTGTATTGTAATGCCAATCAATTTTGCTTCATAATCTGAACCAATTTCTTCTGCTGTTACTCCACGCCTTGTATCATCACCATTAATGATAGTTGAAAGAATATATTCATCTTCTCCGGTCGTCATGTTTAAACTGCCAATAACAATTGTCTTCCCCTGATAATTTACTTCTTCATGATATTCTCCGGGATAAACGAGTATTGAATCATTATCCACTGACACATTTACTGCTTCCATTATTGTCTGATAATCTCCGCCACCTTCCTGATTGACCGTAATTGTTATTCCGTTTAAGTTTATAAATATTATTAAGCCAGTTAATAACAAAATCCATTTATTCATATATTCTCCTTTGATAAGCCTGGCGTCCCTGAGGAACGTCAGGCTATCTAATTATTTCTTTATAAAACTACTTTAAAAGTACTACCTTCTGAGTCTGAACTTTACCACCAGCCTTAAGACTTATCAGATATATTCCTCCACTAACTTCTTTACCAAGTTCATTCCTGCCGTCCCACTTCTGGTTAATTTCCTCTCCGGCAGTACACATCTTACTTTTAAGCAGTGTTATAACTTTCTGACCTTTTACATTAAATACATTTAAATCCGCTTCTCCATCTTCAGCGAGTGCAAAGCAGACCTGAACAGTAGGATTAAAAGGATTAGGATATGCTGAAAGACTCTTTGCTATAGCCGGTATCTCTTCTTCCAGCGGATTAGTGAAACTGATGAAAGACCATTCTCCCAGATTACCAGTAATCAGTTTTTCATTATTAGTTCTCATGGGTTCTTTGATTACCTGATAATCTACAGTTTTATTTTCATTTCTGCCAAAATAGTGGACAAACTGCACTTCATATCCAGGCTCCTCATCATAGATATAGGCTCTGACATGGAACAGGCTATCGCTGTCAACCACCTCTGCTCCACGACACTCTCCATTTACATATACGCCTATCTCTAAGGGCACTTCTTCGCCAAATTCAATAAAGATCGGCATGTATTCCTGATCCTCATTATAGGTAAAAAATGTTGGAACCGGACGGATATAAGGCTCTATTTCTTCCCTACTCGGCTGCTGCCACTGAAAAGTAAAATTAGTTGACTGATTATTATCTGACAAAATCACCAGATCACCATAAGATAATGTAGCCTTGGGTGGTATTAACCAGGTATTCTTGAATTTTACAGCAGTCCAGTTCTTAGTCTGGATTTTATCAAGTTTTAAGAATGTATAGTAATTAAAAGCTGTTGAGACATATTGAGTATCTTCCAGAAAATAACCCACCCAATCATCATCTCCACCTGCTACAACAGGAACATAAGTATCAGGTTCACATATTTCTCCAAATACCCTGAGAGAATCATTATCATCCGGATCAGTAACCATGAATTTATAACCTCGTGTGCTGCACATAAAATTGTTATTAGGGTTTTGGCTCCATAGATATGCTCCACTTACCCAATCCCCATAAAAAGCACGACTCTCATCGCTTTCATACCAAATATCCACATCAGTAGGAGTCCCTGTATTTTCAAATTTATCCAGCATGGCACATGCTTCTATGAATTCTCCATTGTTTTCTCCGTCACTAACCTCAAGCCTCGGGAAACTGCACCAGTCATATACTACTGGTAATAATTCACCATTCTGGGTAAATGTCCATGTGCTATGTGGATAGGGAACATATCCAATATCCATCCCACTTTCAGGTCCGGCTCCACTAAATTCGCCGGCATCTATACAAGGTGAATCCCAGCAGAGATGATAAAGATCATCTCCTGACACAAAACATTCTGCTGCTGTAGTTTCAAAATTGCCTTGATTGATTTGAGCTGGATATGGTTCCATATCATCATTATCTAAGTATCCACAATACTTAATTATATCATAATGATATACTTCATTATAAAAATGTGCTGTATCCAATATAATACTATTGCTGATAGTTTTATAATTATCATCATAGTTATAATCTTGAGATATTCCCTCACAATGATTTGGTAATTCATCAGCATTATTTATTATCGTACAATTATTCATTATCAATGATGAATAATCCAAGTCTAATCCCGCCCCATCATACCATGTTGTATTATCACAAATTAATGTATTCTCTACAGTTAATACATCTATATGAGTATAACCATTTGTAATTAAATCAATTCCACCTCCTGTATTACTCCTGATTATACAATCATTTATCGTTATATAATTTAAGCGATAATATCCGTAAATAGCAATTCCCGCTGCATAGTTAGGATAATTCGCATTAGATTGATCATTGACATTATTCTCTATTAAGCATGATTCAATAACACTGTTTGTACCGTAAATTATCCTTATTGCACCACCTCCAATTCCAGCATTGACACAGTTTGTAATAGTGCAGTTTCTAATTGTAGTCTCACTACTATTTAAACTATTGCTACCTATTGTTATCCCTGCTGCATTACTGTAGGAATTGTTATAACAATTCGTTATTGTGAAACCACATATTATAGTTCCATCAGGTCCACAAAGTTTTATACCCGGGTTTTGATCATCTCCGTCTATGATCGTCGATTCTATATAACTTTCATCCTCAGCAATAAGATAATTACTCCCAATGGTAACATTATCTGGAAATTCCGATCCGATATATATTTCTTCATAATATGTACCAGGATATACCAAAATAGTATCATACTCGTCAATTGAAGGACATTCGATTGCTTCATCAATAGTCTGAAAAGCTTCTGCTGGACTGGTTCCATTACCAGATTGAGTAACATTACAATCTACATACCATGTATCACAAAATATCAATAAAGGCAATATCACAATTGCCAATAATACAAAATATTGCTTACGCATTTTTATCTCCTGCACATTCATTGTGCCTGTGTGTATATTTGTCAAGCTGCCTAATTATTCCAAGTGTTCAGACAGAACTATTATATTTTTAGAATGTGTTTCAGTGCTTGTTAATTACTACAGTTTTTAGCCAAAGCAAGTCAGATTATACCAATACACCTTAACTGCATATATATATATATATATATATATAGTTACATCATTTTCAATTCTGCTCAGTCCCTGTCTGATCATATTAGCTTCCTGATTATTTATTCGATGTCAATCTATATTTTATCTGCAAAGCTGTAAATTTCTTTTTATTACATCTCTTCTAGACAATTATACTAAATTGTATAGTATCCTCCTCACACATATTAGCTCAGCCTGATTATTATTTATTTGAGTCAGTTCCGAACTGTGCTAAGGGCAGGACTTAGAATAATCAATTTATTTATTCCAAAAAAACCTTACCAGTTCGATGTAGCTTAAATCGTAATTCAAAACTCGAGTAAAATTCAATCTTTAGCTAAAATCAAAAGCTATATTACATCTTCTTCCCTTCACAGCAAAACAAAACCCCACACTGGAAACCTTCCATGAATGGGGTTATAAATAGGTTATCGGCAAATATTTATATCTGCATTATTTAGATATAGTCACTGCAGAGCAGCTTAGCCAGGGCATTTTGCAATCGCCATTATTGATGATCTCATCGCTGATGCCATTTACGTTATTAAAAAGTTGCAAGAGGTTTCCAGAGATCATAGTCTCATTCACGGGATATTTAATTTCCCCGTCTTCTATGTAATAGCTGTTTTTTGCTACTCCGGAAAAATCACCATTAATACTGGGATTTCCACCGGAAAAACGCACTACAATCAGCCCCTTTTTCACGTTTTTGATCATATCTTTCAGCTTATCTTCACCCGGCTGCATTATCAAACAGCCCCCAGCTTTGCTCATCGGCAAACCGGTTTTGCGGGAACCAAAATAGGAAAGCATATAATTCTGCAAAACTCCAGCCTTAAAGATTTCCACTTTCTCTGAGCGAAAACCTTCACTGGTAACGAAATAGCTCTCTGCCAGGTCTTTTGCCAAAGGATCACTACACAAATTAATGCTTTCATGCAGAACCTTTTCACCTTTCTTACCTTTTAAAATGCTGTTTCCGCTGATTATGGCATGATCTGATAACTGATGCCCGATCAAAGAACCAAAAAATTCCCTGACCAGCCCGGGTACTAAGATCACATCTCCTTCAAAAGTCTCCGGTATCGACTGGCATTCCAGCGAGGCAACCGATTGCTCGATCAAGTCCTTTGTCATACCCACATCTAAAAAAGAGCGGTCAAGATCAAGGTATAAACCATAGGAATGATTAAAAGAGCTCACTTTTTTGCCAATTCGCGAAGAAAACATCAATGAATAAATATAGCCGCCCTGTATCTCCTCAAAATCTACACCATTGGAATTAAAATAACGCTCCCGCGACCTGTAGTGCATGATATTTCCTTCAGCATTCAAAGCAGGATAATTCTGCTTCCTTTCAGTCAGAAATTCATCAATCAGGAAATACATTCTGTCTCGGTCTGGCTCAAGTGGTCCCATAGAAAAGCTGCCGGCATCCTGCTTTGGTGAAATATCATAAGCTTCATCCGGCTGGGAATTTTCTGCATCTGCCAGCACCTGGTCCAAAGCAGTTTCTATCACGTCTTCATTCATCTGGTTCAGACTTATACTAGCGGCTTTATTATCTTTGATCACCTTAATGACCAGATTATTCTCATCATAACCCCGCAAAAGATCAATTTCATTGCAGTCAAACTGTAATTCTTCCAGATTGGATATACTGCTGGATACGGCTACTTTATCTGCTCCTTTTTCCAGTAATTTACTGATTATATATTGCATTATTTCTTTAGTGCTCATCGCTGCCCTCCAATATTTACCCGGCATCTGATCGCCGGTCCACCCATTCCCACAGAAATCTGCTGCTTTTTGCCACAGGTGCCTAAATTAAATTTGTAATCATCACTGACAGCAGTTATTGATTTCAGCACGTCATACGCTACTCCGCTGATAGTCATATCTTTGATCGCTTTGCCGAGTTTGCCATTTTTGATCTCATAACCCAGGATCACGCCAAACATAAATTCTGAGGTAGTATCTGCCTGACCATTTGATGATTTGATCAGATAATAGCCGTCTTCCACATTTGCTATCATATCTGCCAGTTTTGATTTACCCGGCAGGATCATCGTATTACGCATTCGCACCAGAGGCTCATCAGAATAGCTGTGTGCCCGGGCATTACCCAATGGCTCCATGCCCAGTTCCTGAGCAGTTGCCCGGCTGTGCATAAAGTTCTTCAAAATACCATTTTCTATGATTACAGCATCTTTCGCCTGCACGCCTTCATCATCTACAAATACTGGTACTTTACAGAGTCTGCCATCATAACTGTGGGCTATATCCACTAAAGTAACCAGCTCTGATGCAACTTTTTCACCCATCAGGTCTCCGGCAACTGAGCCTCGCAGCACTATATCTGCCTCACAGGTATGCCCAATCGCCTCATGCGATAATATCCCCGCCAGATCAGCATCAAGTACCACATCATGAATTCCGGGCTTGGCATACACGCCCTCACTCTTCAAACGCAAATGTTCATAAAGAGCATCAAGTTCGGGATAATAACTTTCCACTGCTCCCAGTTCGTCCTGAGGAAATCCCATCCCGCTGAACACATTATGCAAAGACACTGGTTCACCTCCCCGGCTGGTCGCCAGGTTTACAACCATAAAATAAAGTGGACGATTCAGATGAAAACAGCCACCTGCTGAATTAATATATTTCTTCTCGATATCCGTACTTATGATCGTCAGGTTACGCATACTGATATCAGGATATTTCTTAACCAGATAATTTTCCATTTCCCGCAAAAGTTCTATGCGGGTACTGCTGCTCATTATCGGATTCTTGGGTTTAAACAGATATTCACCTTCCCACGATTCCAGAGAATAAGGCTGCAAAACCCGCTGCTGCTTGCCTGCAAGCCATCTATAGCGTTCCTCAGCACTCTGAAAGCACTTCCTGATACTCAAATCACTGCTCTCTGCTGATGAGGAAAAACCCCAGACTCCACCTCTGCCTATTCGTACAGATATCCCCGCATTGCTGCTGCTGTTATTCGCCTGCACATCGCCATTCATCAAATTTAATGCCGCTCGTTTATTACGCTGAACACGTAATTCACCATATTCTCTAAAAAGATTCTGGTATTTCTCCAAATCCACTTCAAACATTTAGCCTCCATACTTCCTATGCTTTCCTCATTCTCTAAAGCACATTTTATTCCAATTCACATCCATAAGGATTTTTGTCCACTTAGTCCACTACGTCCTCTCCCAAACTTCCATCACCATAAATCAAGTTTCAAAAAAGCCAATCACCTGACATGCTCCCGGATAATAGAGCATCGATTAAATTAGTGAGAATGGGTGGTTAGATAATCTGGCATCCACCTGTTTTTGGAATGATATTGTCTCATAACATACTAATAATTATAGATTTACAGGTTAATTTTCTTGAAATTATTCTTTACCCTGAAAGGGTCACACAATACTAGCCATGGGTTTTAACCCATGGAAAATAAAGAAACCAATTTACCTCACCCCCTGCCGTTTTCGACAAAGTCGAAAAC
>JAIPGP010000119.1 GCA_021735645.1 Candidatus Cloacimonadota bacterium | reverse complement strand
TATTGCTTCTGAAATTCAAAGAAACTTATCGTTTCATAATGTTTCATTAATAGACCTCCATTGAATATTTGATAGCAAATTTCCACCGAGTAATCTTATTGTCAAGTTTTACGGAGACAGCCGGATAGTCATTAAAAAAAATGTCTTTAAATGAAAATGATGATATTAATTCAACACAAGTTGAAATTCTCAGCCTTCGAATATGATGCCTTAGTCTCCTTGCCCTCCATAGTATTGTACGAAAAGTAAGTGCAAAAGATTAAGTTTCGGATTACTAACAGCCTTTAAAGTCTTACTAATCTTTTTAGTATCTTGTGAAATTGATAATTAAAGTAGAATAAAACAAGGGACTACCAGTATTGACTATATACACTTTAATTACTAATAGACATCAGACAATAGTTTTATTTACATTAACATCCAGTCATAAATTTCAAAATTCCCATTTTTCTATTATGCTAATTATTGCACACAATACTAAATCATGCGAAGTACCCTTACTACCTGCCGAGTATTAGCTTAACTACCCGCACCTTAGTTTACATAATATATATTATGATACTATTTGATATTAAGGCGAGGTCGGGCAGAGGCGTCGGTCTGAGGGCTGGATATGTTTTGACCCTCTTTTAAAAAGATCGAGGATTTTTGAGGCTCTCAGGCACTGAGCACTGTGAGACCTTTCAATGTGAAAGTTCAATTGTCTGGTATAAGATTCTGGCAGATTAATTTGAGTCCATAGTTTTGAAGGCTTAGTTTATGATAAAAGATTGACTAAAAGGCAGGCAGCAGATTTTTAAGAATCGGAGGCAAATATGCGAAGTATGACAGGATATGGTAAATCAGTATATTCAGGAAATGATTATTTGATTGAATTTGAGATCAAGTCGGTTAACAGCCGTTTTTTAGAATTAAAATTAAATATACCGCGTGAACTATCATTTCTGGAATTGGAGATAAATAATCTTATCAAAAGCAGGATCAGCCGCGGTAAGATATCAGTAAGGATCAATTTAATATCTTTTAAACCACCGGAATTAAAAATCAATGCGATAAAACTTGCAGCTTATAATAATGTATTTAAAGAGATTAAGGCAATTACAGGCAATCAGGATGACATTCCTTTGCACTTATTTCTGGAGAATGAGCAGATCATCTATCAATCAGATGATCTTTCCAAGGATAATGATTTAAAGAGCAGGATCATGGAAGTTATGTCTACCGGACTGGCGGAGCATCAGGAGACAGCCTCTAAGGAAGGTAAATCCATGTATAATTATATGCAACAGGCAATTACAGATATGAGTGCAGCTCTTAGTAAAATTGCAGATTCATTTCCGGCTTATAAGCTGGAGGTCAATGAGCGAATGCAGGCAGCATCGAAGACTCTATATAATGGTAAATTAGCCGATGAAGAAATGAATCGTCTGGCTCTTGAAATAGCTTTATATGTTGAAAAATCTGATATCACTGAAGAGATAGTTAGATTGGAGCATCATTTGCGTAAATATGCAGAAACCATGAATAAAAAGGGTGATATGGGGAAAAATCTAAATTTCATTTTGCAGGAAATGCAGCGGGAAACAAATACAATGGGCTCAAAATACAGTCACAATTCTATATTTGATGAAATAATCCTGATCAAGGAAGAGATCGAGAAGTGTCGCGAAATAGTGCAAAATATCGTGTAGGGGAGCAGAACTGATGGAGAATGAATTATTGAAATGGACCTCTCACCCACTTCTGGATGAGACTGGCAGAACTATCTTTTTAATCGTGATAATGATAATAGTATCCATTATTTTATATCAGACAACTATCATAAGCTGGCAGGCACCAATCTATTTTTATCTGGGAATGCTTTTTTTCATTGGCAGCTTGATAACCTGGTTTATTCCAACCACTTACATTTTATATGATGATAAAGTAGATATCTGGTACTGGAAGATCAAGATGTCCAGACCCTGGACAGATTTTGGCTGCTGGTATGTTGATAAAAAAGGCGTAATGCTCAGCACTTTCAAACGACCCCGCCGATTAGACGGTTTTCGGGGGCAATCGCTGCGCTTCAGCAAAAGCAAAGCCGAGCAAGAGCGATTATTTGAGATTCTGGCAGACAAAGCAGGAGAAAGGTATTAATATGTATGACAGTCAATTAGCAGACAGGATAGAGAAATATCTAAAACAGTATGAGGGTGATAAATTTAAAAGTGGTGATCTATATCGTGCTTTGCATCTCAAGAAACATAAACGTCGTGATCTGGAAGACACATTGCGTAAACTCAAACAAAAACGCATAATCGCCGGAAAAAATAAGCTGTATTATATTGATGGCTCTCCCCTATTGCAGGAGTTTATCGGAAAATTTGATGCCCGGCCATTAGCCCAGAACAAATCCTATGCTTTTGTTCTGCAGGAAAAGCGGGATATCTATGTTTCTCGCGAAGACGTGATGAATGCCTTTCATGGTGATGAAGTGGTGGTGGCTATCAAGTATGAAGGACGTGACTCTCTGCATGGTTATATCACCGGAATCCGGCAGCGAGCCAGGACAAATGTGGTTGGCAGGCTGGAAAGCTATCATGGCAGACATTTTTTGATCCCGGATAATTCATTGCTGCATAGTGACTTTGAAATTTATGAATCAGGAGCAGCAGTGGTAGGAGATAAAGTGGTTTGTGAGGTTACTAATTGGGGTAATTCGGAAAAAAGAATCATGCCTGGTTGTAAAGTTGTGGAGATATTGGGTAAAGCAGGTGATCCTGATGTGGAGATTATGTCTGTTATCTGCGGATATGATCTGCCTTTGGAATTTCCTGACGCTGTGATTAGTGAATTAGAGCATTTATCAGCGGAGATAGCAGATGAGGAAATTGATAAGAGATCAGATTTTCGGGAGCTTTATACGATTACGATCGATCCGGCGTCAGCCCGGGATTATGATGATGCTGTCTCACTGGAGAGGATTGACTCGGGATACAGGCTGTATGTGCATATTGCTGATGTAGCACAGTATATAAAACCGGGAACTGCTTTGTTTGAGGAAGCTTTAAAACGTGGCAACAGTTATTACTTTCCACGCAAAGTGCTGCCTATGCTGCCTGAGAAGATTTCCAATGGGATATGCTCTTTACGACCAGCCGAAGAGAAACTCACTATGACAGTGATCACTGAATATAATTCTCAAGGAGCTGTGATAAATCAAAAAGTTGTAGAATCTATAATTGATTCGGATTGCCGTCTGGCATATGAAGAAGTTGATGAATTTATGGAGAACCGTGAGCATCAGCTTGATACAGAGACCCAGTCGCTAATATTATTAATGCAGGAATTATCGCGGCTCTTACAGAAGAAACGTCTTGAGCGCGGTTATCTGAGCCTTGATCTCCCTGAGACAGAATATATTTTTGATGAAGAAGGGCATGTGATAGACCTGAAAAGGTCGATGGAAACCGAATCACATCAAATTATCGAGAATTTTATGCTCTCAGCAAATGAATATGTGGCAGAACTGCTCTCCAGAACAACTACACTTTTCCGTATACATGAAACTCCAGACCAGGAACAGATAAGGGATATTCAGCGGCTGGCAGGGATATATAAATTCAATTTTGATCTTTCTCATACAATTAATAATGCTTTCCAGATTGCTTTGGATTCACTGGAAACGCCCGACCGGCATCGGGTATTTGATCGGCTTTTATTGCGACACATGAAAAAAGCCCGATATGACATTACTAATATGGGACATTTTGGTCTGGCATTGCAGACTTATACTCATTTCACATCACCAATACGCCGTATTTGTGATCTGGTGGTGCATCATCAGTTAAAAGCCCTGCTCAAAAACGATTTTTTTGCCGATAAAGGACTAGTCTTCACCAAAGCAAAGCTGACGGAGATTGCTGAAATTGCCACTGAAAAAGAAATACTGGCTGATACTGCCGAACGTGAAGTGGATATAAAAAATAAACTGCTCTTTATGAAAAAGAAAGTCGGAGAAGAATTTAATGGAGTAGTGATTGCCGTGAAAGCATCTTTGATTGTTATCGAAATTGATGAATATCCGGTTACCGGTATTGTGCCATTATCATCGATAAAAGATGACTACTATGAATATCATGCGGCTTATGACACCTTGCTGGGTACGCAAAAATCACAGGCTATCAGACTGGCTGACCGGTTCAAGGTTATCCTTGTAAAAGTCGATGATGACATTATATTTGAAATAAAAGACAAATAGTATGTTATTCTATCTTTATCTGGTAGTGATCTCCATTCTGCAGGTGATTATCCTGCTTCCTCTCTGGCTTGTGCTAATGATCACGGGGCAAACTGGCAGACTGGGCTGGGGAATTCCTAAAATGAATTCCATCTGGTTTCATGCTGCCTCTATGGGTGAAGTGAATGCCTTGAAACCGCTATTAGAGGATTTTACCAGGCAGCATGGAGCAGAAAGGATCATCTTAACTACCATGACTGCAACCGGATTAGCGACTGCCCGTAAAATAGACCTGCCGATCCAAACAGCTTATATCCCACTTGATTTACCGATACTTATCTCTATATTTATCAGGAGATTAAGCCCGTCACTAATAGTAATTATGGAAACGGAATTCTGGCCTCAGATGCTTTATCAGGCAAAATTAAAGCACATCCCGGTAGTTCTGGTTAATGCCCGGCTCACAGACACTTCTTTTAAGGATTATCAGAATACCAGGGCATTCTGGAAAAAGCCCTGGCAGGCTTTTACAGCCATAAATGCTCAATCTGAACTTGATAAAGACAGGTTTATCGAGCTGGGATTTGAAAATGTGCGTAGCTGCGGAAACCTGAAATTTGCTCTCTCACTTCCTGAATATGAAAACATTGAAAAATATATCAGATTTGGTGTTTCTGCTGATGATTTTGTGCTGGTAGTTGGCAGTTCCAGACCTGGAGAAGAGCAAATGTTTCTGGAAATATATCC
The DNA here is from genome assembly GCA_021735645.1 of Candidatus Cloacimonadota bacterium. Lineage (GTDB taxonomy): Bacteria > Cloacimonadota > Cloacimonadia > Cloacimonadales > TCS61 > Stygibacter. The sequence goes on along the minus strand of JAIPGP010000119.1, from coordinate 5,092 downwards.
GCAATTGAAGCAGACAATCACTAACTTTAAGCTGATTATTGCCCCGCGTCATTTGCGGCGGATCAATGAAGTGCTGGCTGTTTTTTCTCAAGAGAATGCGGTTCTTTTTTCCAAGCTGAAATCTCAGTCAGGTTATGATATATTAATTGTTGATCAGATAGGGTTGCTAACTGAAATCTACAGTCTGGCAGATTTAGTGATTGTGGGAGGCAGCTTTAGAGATTTTGGCGGACATAATCCCTTGGAGCCAGCCTATTATGGCAAACCGATTATTATGGGAGAATTCCATTCTTCCTGTCAGGATTCTGTGAATCGGCTTTTGCAGAAAGAGGCTATTGTTATTTCGCAGCCAGAAGAATTGCTGGATAATATCATAAAATTGTTTAAAAATTTACCAGAGAGAGAAAAGCTTGGAGCAAATGCCAGAATGGTTCTAGAGAATAATCGCCATTCTTTGACAGAAAACCTGAAAACAATACAGCAATATATTAATTGAAATGAAATTCCGGTTTTTAGTTCTGATTCTATTACTGAGTATTAATCTGATTTCAGAAGTCTGGCTGCCCTGCCCTAAACCATTGAGCGGACATATTGAAGCTTCTGCAGGTTTACATTTCTGGAGTGATCATCTTTATCTGCGTAATCTGCAAATACGTAGTCTATTATATATCTGTCCCGGTATCAGGATTAATGGGCTTGCCCGGGGTAACCAGGAGATTAACCAGCTTGAATTATCTCAGGATGCTGAACCGGTTTATAATAAGCTTGATCCAATCATCGATGAAGGCTATCTGGAACTTTTTGGACATTATCTTTCGCATTCATTCAAGCTCAATAGTTCGCTGCGCTGCGGGAGAATCAGATATCTGGAATTCCCTGAAAGCAGCCTCATCAGCCGCTTTGATCATGTAGCCGGAATGAGTGACATTCGAGCGAATTATTTGCCTTCCGGTTATAATGGAGCTATTCTGATCACAAACTTTAGCTGGCATAATCTAAGTTGGCATAACTCTCTTTACCAAAAAGAATATAACTCTCTAAATATAATACAATTAGACAGCTATTTATCATGCCATTACGACTATGAATTCCTGCAACTGGAAGCCAGGGCAGGTAAGCTCCCAGTCAGAGATCATGGCAGTGATGCTGTTTTAGAAGAATGTGCCTGGGGCTGGAGCTGTCTGATGGGCATTAACTGGCAGGGATATGACATTAATATATATCTGGAAAATGTGAAGGAAATTATTTATACAGGATTATCAATCAAATTCGCCTCTTCCCCACTCACGCGTCTGGCTGGCAAACTACGTCTGGATTATAACCGCGCCTGTGAAGGCTTTGTCTTTCAGTATCCCCTATTTTATCAGGATATAAATCTCAAAACAAAAAAACCGGAAGGTTTAACAAAGGTTGGAGAGATAAAGGCAGAAAGAGCGATCAGTTTCTGGCGGATAGGCATGCAGCGTAATTTCTCTGAAAGTATCGTGTCCCGGTCTGGTATCACCAATCCGGCTATCACCACAGTAGTGATTAAGAAAGAACCGATGCTGCTGGGTATTGAAAGCATTGTCAGCCCGGTATATAAATTCCATAAATTGAATGATATAGCTAAATGGGATAATCAGGGTATCAGACCAGGCATATTGACGCAGAAAGTTATCTACGAATACTATCAATAAGAAAAGGCAGACATTACGTCTGCCTTTTCTCTATTTTTTGATTTTTATTTTATGAGAAGCATTGAGCGTGATTTTACAAAGTTTGGTGTAACCAGCTCATAAAAATAAACTCCACTACTTACTTCCTGATCATGCTTATCTGTTCCATCCCAGCTTACCTGATGATAACCGGCTTCAATAATTCCACTTTCCAGTACTTTGATTTTGGCTCCTTTAATATTATAAATCGCAAGTTCAACAATCACTGTTTGAGGAAGATTATATTTGATTATTGTTGTTGGATTAAAGGGATTTGGATAGTTTGGAAATAATCCGAATTGGTCTGGAACATCTGGTGACTCTTCCTCTTCGTCAACCGGTACAGTCATCATGATAGGTCCATACTGGTCAGATTCTCCTGAGTAACTGATAGATTCCAGCCAGTAGTAATAGATATTGCCCTCAGACACAGGATATTCATCTGTGAAGTCATAATTTGTCTGCTCTGAAGTAGTACCTTGACCGGAAATAAGACCCAGATTAATAATCATGCTGCTGGAAAAATCGATTACCTCATTACGATATATGTTCCAGCCGGCATTATTGATCTCACTCATAGTAGTCCACTGCAGATGAGGATTAGCAGAATAAAATGTTGCTGAGAATGAACTTAGGGTTATTGGCAATGGCTCATCCTCACTGTCACCTAAGGTGAAAGGTGAAAAGCTGCCAGTGTAATCCAGAAGTTCTATTTGATTGCTACCGGCATTCACGGAACCACCCAGGTTATCCCAGTTATTCCCATTGAAATGATAGATTACCAGGTTTGATTCAGTAATTCCATGTAAATCTTCCTCGTTATAGGTGAACAGCAGATCAATCCCAAATGTGTGTCCAGAAAGACTAATGTCCCAGTAACCGTTATATGTATTAGCTGCCCCAGGATAACTACTATTATATGCGCTGACAACTACTTCAATATTTGAGCCTTCAGTATTCTCAATTTCAATGCGTACATTACCAATTCCCGGGAACTCAAAATTTCCGGAAGGTTCACCAGTAGGATCAATTACTTCTGAACCAGTGGTAGCATCCCCGATTGTATGAATACCAGGAGTTGTATCTGCCACATTACCAGGAGAAATAAAAGTCCATTCAGAAAGTGTCCAGGTTGTATTTGGAGCAGAGATAGTGTTATTTCTATAAACAATGCAATTCTCATAAAACCAGTCTTGACCAATACCGTTCTGATCGATAACACCAAAGGCATCAATCAAAGTACCACCAGCATTATCACCTCCATAAAAAAGGTAGTAACCATCATCTCCATTCCCATTTATCGTGCCACTAACCATATCATTATCAGCAACTTTTACATTCACCGCTACCACGAATAACCCATGAGGAAGAATAATCCCATCAAGTGCGAAATTTGACCAGTTTAAACTACTACCGGTTTGTTTTGACAGATACCAGCTACCAGTTGATAGGTTTATAGAAGTTTCGTTAGGGTTATATAACTCAACAAATCTATAATCATAATCATCTGAAGGATCAGCAACTTCAGAAATAAAAAGTGGCAGGTATTCCGATTCTTCTTCAGTTACAGCATTATCTGTGGGAGCACTGGTCAAGTTGTAATTTATCGCGGTTCCACTATTAGTATAAGCAAAAATTTTGAAGTAGTAAGTTGTAGTTGCTGTCAATCCGCTGAATGAGCAGCTTTGTGTACCATGATCGATATTTAATACAGCAGCCCCATCACTAAGATCAAAGTCATTTTCCTGGACAGTCCCATCAACCGGTTCCGTGAATGTACCAGTTCCATTAGCAAGTACTAAGAAACCATCCGAAGGAACAACTCCATCATTATCTGTCCAGCTCAGGTTGATTTCATCAATACCATTAGCTGTTGCAGTAAAGCTGTCAGCCTGATTAGATGGCTCTTCTTTATAGGTGGTAGCATTAGCTACTATACCGTCAGAATAGTTATTCGATCCGTCAACTGACCATATCTTATAGAAATATTGAGTATTTGATGTTAAAGAAGTGTGATTATATGCTTCATCACTGTCAGTTCCAAGTGCTGTTCCACCTCCTGAAATAGGATCTGCATTATTATAAGCCGTACCATTTTCTGGAGTTCCAAATGTATCAGTTGAATTCCAGGCAATAAGGACATCATTACCACTTCCATTTTCTGTCCAGCTTAGATTAATTTGATCTGTTCCTGCAGGAACGGCAGTAAATAAACTTGGAATGACTACGCTTGAAGAAGATTCTGTAATTGAGATATTGTCAATTTGCCAGGCTCTTGCAGCATCGTCACTGGCGTATTTAAAAGCTATGAAAACTTCTTCTGATGGCAATGCAGCCAAAGCTACTGAAGTCCCTGTCCAGGTTTGATCTGTCACAGGTACAGTAAAAGCCAGTTCTGTCCATGAACTTCCCCCTGGAGTACCAAGACCAGAATAATCTGTAGAATAATATAATTTCAGATAGTTCGCCGCATCCTGATTTCCATACTGCCACCAAAGATCAAATTCCATCGATACATTAGAATAGGAAGAGAAATCTATACCAGGAATTACTAACCAGTCTTCATCTGCTGCATCGGTGTTTGGATAACCATTGATTACTGCATAAGCGGAAGTTACCGACCATGAAGAATTTCCCGCTACATCATAAGGATAAATATTTCCTAAACCTGCTTCAAAGTTTTCGCTGTATGGCAAAGTCGTTGTGGAGGGGTCAAATACTGTGTAACTGTACTCCTCTGAAGTAGTGATATCCGCATCATCATCCATTGCTTCAATTTCATAATAAACAGTTACTCCATTAGAATTAACAGGTATAGAAGTATCTGAGGTATATGTATCTCCAGCGTCAAGAGACATCGCTATTGTTGTTCCCAGACTTCCGGATGAAGTACCCCAGTGTAATTCTACAACTTCAATTGTTCCATCAGTATCTGTGACATCCGCTGAAACTGATACTGTAGTAGAGGAAGTGATTACCTCTGAAGGGTTATGGGCAATACTTGTAATTGAGGGAGGAAGATTTACATCACCGGAAAGCCCTGTCCATACGACATTGTCTATCGAAACCTGATTACCTAAAGGAGAATCTGCCTGTTCAAATTTAAGTGTAAATTCGCCAGGTTGATTGACAGTAATAGTTCCAGAGCTTAACACAATTCCTTGTTGACTGGAAGAAGTTACATTACCCACTATATTATCATTAACCAATACATTCAGATTAACATTATTAGAGAAAGCCTGCATATAGTTAAAAGTTAAAATGACTATCCGTATAGCTCCGCATAAGTAATTCCGCAAGAATTTGTACAAGCCGTAATTACTCTGTCTAATAACTCATTCTCATGAAATCTCCTATTCAACCTGTAGCAGAATTCATCAAGATATGACTGAAGG
>JAIPGP010000118.1 GCA_021735645.1 Candidatus Cloacimonadota bacterium | reverse complement strand
ATCCTAATACTCCAATTATTTTTTCATTATATTTTTCTGTAAGTAGTTCCATGATAAAATCCTTTTTTTTTATTAAATAATAAGTGGATTAAGCTATAATGTAAACCTTTTTGGTTCTGGCTTGTCCAGGTTAGGTTTTTCTGATGTGATAGTCACGGGTAATTATAGTGAAAAAGGCGGAGGTATATATACTAATCAATCGATTCTGAATTTAAGCACTGTAACGTTGAGTGATAATTCTGCTGTTCTCAAGGGTGGAGGTATGTTCATCACCGGTAACTCAATATTGAATTTTGATGAAATAAATCGCAGCAGCATATATTCAAATAAAATCGAAGACCGGGGACTGGGCAATGATATATATTCCAATATTCCCGGTATTGCAGTAGTTGTAGATACCTTTACAGTGATGGGTCCCTCAAATTTTCATCTGTCACCTCTTGAACATTTCGGCTGGGATATCCATCATGGATATCTGCAATCAATAGCCAGCGATCTATATGTATCCACTACAGGGGATGACAGTAATGAGGGGACTTCCTGGGCACAGCCTTTCAGGACGATTTTTCAGGCCTGTTCCGTAATTATGGCAGACAATTATAATCCCAGAACAATTCATTTAGCAAATGGAACTTATAGTAACACAGCTACAGGAGAAATCTTTCCCATTTGTTTACCGGACTATGTGACGCTTTCAGGTGAAAGTGAAAACGGGGTGATTCTGGATGCTGAAAATGAAGGTAGAGTTTTCAGATGCGAAGGTGATATTTTCACTCACATTCAAGATCTTACAGTTCAAAATGGCAATCATTATAATGGAGGTGGTATATACTGCTATAATTCTGAAGTCATTTTTGAGAATATCACGGTAGCTGACTGCCATGCGACTAATAATGGGGGTGGCATATATTTAGAAGGTAACATCTGCCCGGGTTTTAGAGATGTTATCATAGAAAACAATACTGCTGCTAATTATGGCGGAGGGGCTTGTTGCGGGCTTAATGCTATTGCGGTATTTGACAATCTTACTCTTCGGGCTAACGAAGCAGTATCTGGGGGAGGGTTTTATTGTGAGGATAATGATCTTGTTCAGATAAACGGAATCACAGCAGAGGACAATGTCTCAGAGTATTATGGGGCAGGTGTCTATTGTGATGGATACCTTGAAATCAATAGTGGAGTAATCCGAAACAATGTGTCTGGATCAGCAGGTGGGGGGATTTATTGTGAATTCGATCAGATTAATAAGTTCAAAAATATTCAATTTATAAATAACACCAGCAATTATGGGGGAGGGATATACTGTATTGGCGACAGCACATATATTGATAATTGTTTGTTTTATGAAAATTATGCGTTAGATAAAGGGGCTGCTTTGTGTTTTAGTGGTGCTGAACAGGTCTATCTGAGAAACCTGACAATATCCGGTAATACCTCAAATACTCTTGGAGGTGGAATATATCTTCAGGGTACCAGCAGCATCGCGATACTAAACAGTATCCTCTGGAACAATGAACCATCTGAAATCCATATTTACCAATACGTTAATTCTCTGAATGTAGTAATGGGGTATTCAGATATTGAGGATATAAATAATAAGTTAGTAATTGATGGTAATCCTGATTTTAATCTGCTAACGGGAAATATTCAGCAGGATCCCTTATTTATTAATGCTCAGCAGGGAAGCTATTTATTAGATGCTGATTCGCCTTGTATTAATGCCGGAATAGCTTATCTTGAATATGAAGGTGAAGTTATAATTGATCTGCAGGAGGATGAATACTGGGGCAATTCACCGGATATGGGAGCTTTTGAATATGGCATGGTGGAAACGGACGAAGTCGCAATTGAAAATGAAAAATTGAAAATTGAAAATTATCCCAATCCCTTTAATCCTGAGACAACGATCTTTTTTTCTACCACAGAGGGCACAGAGAACTCAGAGTTAAGCATTTACAACATAAAAGGGCAGTGCTTGCGCTCATTCAAAATTCAAAATCCAAAATCCAAAATTAACCAGGTGGTCTGGGATGGCAGAAATGAGAACGGCAGATTAGTGAGTTCTGGAGTTTATCTGGTGCGTGTGCAGAGCAATAATGAAATTGTGAGTAAGAAGATAATGCTGATTAAATAGTGCGTGGGTATTGAGTTAAGATACCGTATTCGGTAGATTGACTTAAGACAGGGGTGGGTGGTGATGTCCGTTCTTAAGTCCCCGACAGATCGGGGCAGGCATTTCTGATGAGTACATCATCTCAACTCAATAACTTAGTTTGGAGGAATATATGAAACTGATAATGATTTTGATGTTTTGTTTTCTGGCAATTGGGTTAAGGGCAGAAGTTATTAATGTGCCGGATGATTATGCTACTATTCAGGAAGGGATTGAAGTGGCAGTTGATGGTGACAGTGTGTTGGTGGCACCGGGAACTTATTATGAGAATATTAATTTTATGGGAAAGGGAATCACAGTATGTTCCTGGTATGCCACAACTCAGGATACCAGCTATATATCAGAGACAGTAATAGACGGTGGTGGAATAGACAGTGTAGTAAGGTTTGTGAGTGGAGAAGACTCTTTATCAGTTTTAAGTGGCTTCACAATATGCAATGGTTATGCCCAATCAGGTGGAGGGATATTTTGCTGGCAGGGTGGTCCATCTATTGAAAATCTGAAGATAATAAATAATCATTCTAATGGTGGAGGTGGAGGGATCAATATATCAGATAGTGGAGCAACCAGAGTGATAAATACAAAAATTAGTAACAATACTGCTACAAATGGTGGTGGAATATGTGTTTTTAGTTGCAATTATAATATAATTCTGGAAGGATTGGAGATCAGGGACAATCAGGCAATTTATGGAGGAGGACTACGGATATCTTCAGAATCGGTAGAATTAAGCAATGTATTAATCAAGGGAAACCAGGTTGAAACTTACGGAGGAGGCATTTATATTGATCAAGGAGAATTACGAGTAAGTAGTTCAAAAATATTAGATAATGTCACCGAAGAATCAGGTGGTGGTATTGCAGTATATTCACTTATGAATGCTGAACTTGATTTAGATGATGTAGATATAAGGTCAAACCGGGCAGAATATAAGGGAGGAGGAATTTATTGTGTTGATATTGGCGAGTTCAGGATGCATCAAACTTCAATATCAGGTAATTCTGCATCCATTGGGGGAGGAGTATCTATTTCTGGCACAAGTCCTGATCTTGATTCTGAAAACAGGAATAGTATCTATCAAAATAATGGTAGCAGAGCAGCAGCCGCTGACATGGATTTATGCTGTGAAGCACTATTTGAAGTATGTTTGGATACATTTACGGTTGCTTATCCTACGGAATATCATGTATGTAGTATGACTCCGTTACAATATGATTTTTTGCATGTAATGCAGGAGCAGGTAGAAGGGGATTTATATGTTTCACCCTTTGGTGATAATGCTAACAATGGGCTTAGTGAGCAATACCCATTAAAAACAATACAATATGCCTGTTCAGTTATTTTGGCAAATGAAGAAAACCCCAGAACAATAAATCTGTTGCCTGGAGTTTATTCTTCTACAGAAAACAATGAGACTTTTCCAATACAGCTTCCTTATCATGTTTCATTATGTGGTATTGAAAGAAGTGGAGTAATACTCGATGCTGAGGGTAACTCAGGAGTGATGAGAATGAGTGGACTATCATCATATCATGAAATATCAAATCTAACAATCAGGAATGGCTGCGCAGAAAGAGGTGGAGGCATAGTCAATTATTCTTCATATTTCAAATTAGAGAATGTGGCTTTGCTAAATAATTCAGCCTCCTGGGGAGGAGGAATATATTGCGTTTATGGGAGTTTTGGTTTAGAAAATGTGACGATAACAGGTTGTTCAGCAGAAAATGGCAGTGCCATATATAGTAGAGATAGCTTTGCTGATTATATTGCCAATAGTTTGATTTGGAATAATAGAAATGATGACTTATTTTTAGAAAGTTTGGATTCAGATGTATTAGTGATTTATTCAGATATAGGTGGTGGTCTGGAAGCAATAAATCACCCCTATTATGTCAATTGGCTGGAGGGTAATATAGATGAAGATCCCTTATTTCTTGATCCTGCAAATGGCAGTTATTTATTGCAGAAAGCATCTCCGTGTATCGATGCCGGAACAACATATTTTGAGTATGAAGGTGAAGTATTGATAGATTTGAGTGAAGATGAATATTATGGTGATGCCCCTGATATGGGAGCGTTTGAATATGGGATGGTGGAGACAGACGAAGTCGTAATTGAAAATGAAAAATTGAAAATTGAAAATTATCCCAATCCCTTTAATCCGGAGACAACGATCTTTTTTTCTACCACAGAGGGCACAGAGAACTCAGAGTTAAGCATTTACAACATAAAAGGGCAGTGCTTGCGCTCATTCAAAATTCAAAATTCAAAATCCAAAATTAACCAGGTGGTCTGGGATGGCAGGAATGAGAACGGCAGATTAGTGAGTTCAGGAGTTTATCTGGTGCGTGTGCAGAGCAATAATGAAATTGCGAGTAAGAAGATAATGCTTATCAAATAGTAAGCGTGGTTTTTGTTAACATGGTTAACTGGGTTAACAGTGTTAACGGAGCGTTCTGATTATAAGGAGGAATTTATGAAGCAGTTGATGGTTTTAGTGTTTTGTTTAATAGTAATTGGCTTAGGGGCAGTGACTATTAATGTACCGGAAGAATATGCGACAATCCAGGAAGGGATTGATGCGTCAGTAGATGGTGACATTGTACTTGTAGCACCGGGGAATTATGTAGAGAATATTGATTTTATGGGAAAGGGTATAACTGTTTGTTCTTGGTATGCCACAACTTTGGATACCAGTTATATTTCACAGACGGTGATTGATGGCGGGCAGAATGACAGTGTGGTAAAATTTGAAAATGCCGAAGATTCCAGCAGTGCAATAAATGGATTTAGTTTGATAAACGGTGAAGCTAATGAAGGGGGTGGAATAAGGTGCTTTCAGTCAAATCCAGTCCTGGGGAATTTGCATATAGAAGAAAATGAAGGTGGAGGTATCAATTGTTATTTGTCATCACCGCTAATGGAAAATCTGGTGATACGAAACAATCAGGCGGAAGTGTCTGGCGGAGGAATTATTTGTTGTGATTGTGATTCTGAGATGCACAATATTTTGATTGAAAATAACACTTCTGAAGACGCCGGAGGCGGAATAGCAATGAGCTATAGCAGTCCAATACTTGAGAATGTTCTGATAATCAATAATGAGGCAAGAGTTGGAGGTGGAATTTATTGTGAATCCAATTGTTATCCAGTTTTGATTAATGTTAGCATAACAGGCAACAGGGGAAGAGAAGGAGCAGGAGGTTTATTCTTATGGGATAGTTCTGTACCTCAATTCAGCAGTTTAGAAAGATGCAGTATTTATTTGAATAATTCCGGTAGTATCAGGTCAGGTAATGAGATTTATGCTCAGGATTCCGTGGAGGTTATCCTTGATACTTTCACGGTGCTTATGCCTACAGAGCTTCATGTTTCACCACTTGAGAATTTTACCTTTGATATTGAAGCCGGTTATTATGAGCAGGTATCAGGTGATCTTTATGTTTCACCTGATGGTGATGATTCAAATAGTGGAATGAGTGAAGATGAACCATTAAAAACGGTCAATTATGCCAGCACAATAATCCAGGCAGACAGCTTAAATCACCGGACGATCTTTCTGGCGGATGGAGTTTACAGCCCTTCACAGACAGGTGAGACATTTCCTTTGGGATTTCCCAGTTATGTAGATTTATTAGGATGCGGAAGAGAGGAGGTGATACTCGATGCCGAGTACACAAGTAGATTGATGGATTTTAACTGCCAGAAGGGTAATGTAATTCGAGGATTGACTTTAACTTGTGGTGAAGGTAATTTCGCAGGAATAGCAGTAACAGAATCAGAAGTAGTTTTTGATAGCATTATCGTTAGTAACTGTGAAGGTATGTCCTCTGGAGGAATGTATATTTATGAAAATTGTACTGTAGAAATCAGCAATTCTATTTTTAGGAATAATTTTGTTGAGTATGGTGCAATAGCAGGCTGTCTCTCTGAAAGTAGATTATTAATGGAAAATGTACAGATAAGCGGTAATACTATTAATGATGGAGTTCTTCTGTCAGTGGTCTTTTCAGAATCTGTATTTTCAAATATGACGATAACGGGGAATACAATTAATTATGGAGATGATCTGCTTGTTTTCTATGATGATGATTTTCATGGTAGTGATGTATTTATTATAAATAGTATTATCTGGAACAATGATCCGTATCAGATCAACTCCTATGAAGTGCCATTGGCTATGGCTTATTGTGATATAGAAGGCGGGGAAGAGGCAATTGTGGGAGATTCGCTTGATTGGCTGGAGGGGAATATTGGTTTAGACCCTTGTTTTGATGAAATCTTTCATTTATTAGAAGATTCTCCCTGCATTGATGCGGGAACAGCATATTTTGAGTATGATGGAGAAGTGATGATTGATCTGGATGAAGATGAGTATTTTGGCATTGCTCCTGATATGGGAGCAATTGAATATGGCATGGTGGAGACAGACGAAGTCGTAATTGAAAATGAAAAATTGAAAATTGAAAATTATCCTAATCCCTTTAATCCGGAAACGCAAATAGTATTTGATCTAACGGAAGCTGGAAAGGTAAATTTATCGGTATATAATCTGAAAGGTCAATTAGTTAAAGAGCTTTCAGATGAAATTTTACCGGCAGGAGAAAACAGATTTATCTGGGATGGCAGGAATGAGAAGGGCAGGAAAGTGAGCTCGGGAGTATATCTGCTGAGGATGAAAAATAGAGAAAGGATTTTAAATAAGAAGATAATACTGATGAAATGATAGCGGAAGTAATTGCATTTAGGACCAGAGGTACATTATGAAAGGCTTTTCTTCCCTGTCCATCATGTCCATTTAGTCCATAGTGTCCATAAAAAAAGGTCTCATGGGAAACCCAGATGAAATACTCTTGACAATATGACAAGCGTTAATGAGATTGCAACAGTTTAAGTGACAGGGGAAAAACGGTAGTATTGAACATCAACTGGAGGATACTATGAAACTGGGAATGATTTTAGTATTTAGTTTACTGGTAATCGGCTTAGGAGCATTTACGATTAATGTGCCGGATGATTATGTAACTATTCAGGAGGCAATAGAGGCATCTGTAAATGGAGATAGTGTACTTGTAGCTCCCGGGATATATTATGAAAATCTCTTTTTTAATATGAAGTCCATCTATCTATGCTCATGGTATATAACCGCTCAGGATACAAGTTATATCTCCCAGACAATAATTGATGGGGGACATAATGGAAATGTCATTTCTATGTATCTTGAATGTAGATTAGCAGGTTTTACGATCAGAAATGGCTATGATGATTCAAATTGGGGAGGGGCTGGTGTATACTGTGAAGGACCGTATGAGAAGTATCTGGAAGCTCTGGTAATAGAAAATAATGTAGCTGATGATGATGGAGGTGGATTATATAATAATTCACTTGTATATATGGCAGGAGTTACTATCAGGTATAATACTGCCGGATCCCGGGGTGGAGGGTTATATTGCGGTAATGGAGGCAGCGTAATTTTCAGTACGGAAAATCTCTGTAATATCTACGATAATAATGTTAATGATCACGTTAATGGCAATGATATCTATTCCCAGGCAGAAATGAATGTGATTGTTGATACTTTCTCAGTACTGGAACCTACGATGTATCATGCCTATCCAATTGTAAACTTCACATTTGATATTCAGCAGGGGGTGCATGCACAGGTGGAAGATAATGTCTATGTCAGCCCTGCTGGTGATAATAGTAATAGTGGATGTTCTTCTGACCAGCCTGTTCAGACAATTCGCTTTGCCAGCAGTATTCTTCAGGCAGACAGTCTGCATATTGGCACAATACATTTATTGCCAGGCATATACAGTGCATCTGTTAATAATGAGACTTTTCCGATAATATTACCAGATTATATGAATTTATCAGGTGAAAGCGAAGCAGAAGTGATATTAGATGCTGAGAGCAATAGTAGTGTAATGCTGATAGATGGAGAAGGAATTACGCAAGTAATTAATTTGACAATGATAAATGCCGAGTCCGGGTATGGGGGAGGAATACTTAATTATTCTGAGGCTGGGATGTATTTGGAGAATGTAACAATTAGAGATAATTATGCTTCCCTTAATGGAGGTGGGATAAATTGCTATTCGGGGTCTCAATCAGTTTTACAAAATGTGACTATCACGAATAATTCTTCCCAAAGAGCTGGGGGAATATATTGTTGTGGAGCGAATCTGGAAATGTATAATTGCACTGTAAGCTATAATCTGGCAATCGATGATGAAGATGGAAATGGGGGAGGTATAAATCTTTATTCCAGTAATGCAATTTTGGAAAATGTGATTATAGATAATAATTATGCTGCTGAAAATGGCGGAGGAATATACAGCAGCTGTGATCCTGAATATTGGTCTGGTTGTTATCTGGAAATGCAGGATGTATTCGTAACAAATAACATTTGCCTGGGAAATGGTGGCGGTATTTATGGCGATAATGAGACGGTTATTGAGTCGGAAAATATTATAATTCAAGACAATTTTGCTACGGGAAATGGTGGTGGGATGTATTGTTCTGAATCTGAGCTTTCTTTTCTGGGAGGCAGAATTATCAGTAATTCTGCTTACAATGGAGGTGGACTGCAGATCATCGTTTCAGACACATTTTTCAGAAATGTGCTCATTAGCGATAATACTGCCGGAAATAACGGAGCCGGTTTATATTTATATAATAATTTTGATCTCACCATGCAGAATACCTGCCTTGCCAATAATATTGCCATCACAAATGGTGGTGGCATATTCTGTCATCATGATGTCTCAATAACTTCTATTAACAGCATATTATGGGGAAACCTGCCGCATCAATTGTATAGCTATCAAGTTGGCTCGCCAAATCTGATAATTATGGGATATAGTGATCTTGAAGAGGCTGAGGAAGGCTTGGTGATAAATGATAATGACACGGTGGTCTGGCTGGACGGTAATATCGATGAACTCCCATTATTCACTGATCCGGCAGCCGGCAACTACCTTTTGCAGCAAAATTCTCCCTGTATAGATGCCGGTATTGCTCATTATGAGTATAATTATATTGAATTGATAGATCTTGATGATGACGAATACTGGGGAATTGCGCCGGATATGGGAGCTTTTGAATATGGAGTCGTCAATACTGAAGAATTTAAAATTGAAAATGTAAAATTGAAAATTGAAAATTATCCTAATCCATTCAATCCTGAAACCAGAATAGTATTTAATCTGCCTGAAGCAGGTAAGACTCAGATAGCAGTATATAATCTGAAGGGACAGCTTGTTAAGACTTTGGCTGACGATGTTTTACTGGTTGGAGAGAACTTTCTCATCTGGGACGGCAGGAATGAGATGGACAGAATAGTGAGTTCCGGAATATATCTGGTGAGGATGCAGTGTAATAAAGAAATTGTAAGTAAGAAGATAATGCTGATGAAGTGATAACGGTGGATATAATGGCTTCAGGACATGATGGGTGCTATCCCACCTGTCCAAATTGTCCATAATGTCCAGAGAAGATTCATCAATAATCGCATTTCTTAATTCATAGCCCCTTACTTTACTTTTTACTAAAAGAATATCAATTTATTACTCTCGTTCCTTCGGATCTAAAATATTTTATTTCACGTAACTCACTTTTTCTTAATTTTTTCTATTATTCTACTATTCATCCTTTAATGCCTGCTATATAATCATTTATATACTCTTCGGCAAACTATTCATTCACCCCGTACCCTCCCTGTGGGTTCCCTGTGGCTTCATAGACAATTTAATTCACTTATAAACTTCATTTAGTTATTCTGTTCTATTTCACAAAGCGGAATTTATAATTATTCTATTGTCTCGTTTTTTATATATCTATTATAAGTCCTATAGGTCCTATAACTCCTATAAGCCCTATAGAGATTGATAGAGATATTAGTGAAATGGGAAAAG
>JAIPGP010000117.1 GCA_021735645.1 Candidatus Cloacimonadota bacterium | reverse complement strand
TGGTTTTTCTTGATATCAATTTACCGGAAATGAGTGGTATGAGTTTTCTGAAAGAGATCAATCATGATTATCCGGCAATCAAGGTAATCATGATCACAGGCATTTCAAGCCAGCTATTACAGGAAAAAGCTCTGGAATCGGGTGCTGCGAACTATTTGCGGAAACCCATCCATTTCAGTGAGATAGAAGAAGCGATAAAACAGATAAATAAACCAAACAGGAGGGAGTTATGAAGAACTCTATTGTTTTTTTAGTACTACTATTATGCGTTTCAGCACTGTATTCAGGCAATGATATAGTGCCGGCAGAAGTTATCGAAGATATTGCGGTCAGAAATGCAGAGGTGTTATGGGGAGAAGTAACCAAAGGAGAGGTGATACCTTATTATTACACGGATGGTGAGATTGTAGCGTGGCAGTACAATTTTGTAAGGGGTAAGGAATTTCCGGCAAAGGAAGCTCTGCTTGAGGCTTATGCAAACTCGAGAACTCCAGTTGGGTTTGAGGACTATAGTTTTGGCATGATGCTGATCGGTGGAAGAACTGATATGCCTGTTTTTCTGCAATACGGGGAGACTCTTTCGCACGAATATAAGCTGGGAGCACTTTTAACCGAAATGGCAGAAGAAGCGGTCGGTAAAGGTTATCAAGTAGAAAGGGTGTACTATTTAACTACAGCGAACGTTTGGTATTGTGTGAGTAATAATGGGGAGAAAAAATACATAAGATTGCTGCCTCCGGCTAAGGTATTAGAAGAAGCGGAATTTTTCGAATTTGCAGCGGGATTCAATTTTTTCTGTGAGCGTGCTGATCGTCAGCAGAAATGGGCAGAATATGCAAGTGGAGAGCGGGAACTGTCCCGGGACTGGGTATATATTGAAAATCATGAATTAATGCCGTTTTATCCGTGGCATTATGGGTGCGGACCAACAGCAGCCTCCATGCTGCTTGCCTGGTTTGATTACAATTCAATTAATTCTATTTATAAATGTTCTTGTCTGGTGGATTATCATTGGACGGAATTGGTTGGGGATCCAAGTAATCCACAATATGATTATAATGTTCCAAACGTGGCTTATGAGCTTCAGAACGTTATGGAAACAAACAATGCCGGTTGGACATTATGCAGAAATATTGTACCCGGTATCCTGGAAGTTTGCAATGATTACCATGATTATGAATTTGAGGGAATCGCTGTTTATACTGATCATGACACTACCTGGTATTATAATAACGTGGTTGATTATACGGAAGATGGCTTACCGATAATGCTCTGGATCAATGAAAACCACTTCGTAACAGCAATCGGTTATAATACAGATGGAGATCATGTAGCACTTCATGATCCCAATCATGAAGTAATAATTAATTTTGACAAAGCTGGGATAGATGGTTCTTTTGGTATTTGGCCAGAAGAAGGAGAGGGTAGTTCTATAACACTTATTTCACCAAAGGGAGATACCAGATTTAACCAGTGGGGACCTGGTTATTCAGGAGAAGTATTGGCTGGCAATGATATCTGGGAAATAGAGTGGGAAAAAGAAGGAAGCGGTTATAATGAAACCGTAACGATCCTATATGTAACCAGCAGTATTGATAATGATTTGCATTATGTAATAGAAAGTACGCCCAATACGGGTTATTACAGGTGGCATGTGCCGAATAATATTGATTCAGAGACTTGCCGCATCTGGATAGTGCTATACGATTCACAAGGAACGCTGATAGGAGCAGATGGTAGTTATGGAGATTTTGAAATTCATCCTGGAGGCAGTTTGGAGGAACTTACATATGATAATGCTGTAACGACGATGACTGATCCTGATTTCTACTGGTTTGATCATAATGGAACAAACTGGAAAGTAGTGGGAGTAAGGTCAAATTCAGTTAATGATAACTGGGGATTAACATTATTCAATGATACAGATTTCAGTCAGGAGATCAAGACTTCACATTACTATACTGGAAATGTGAATCTGATCGCAATCGATGGTAATCATGCACCTACTCTGGACCGCGGTTTGCGTGTGGCACATTATGAAAATGAGACAACATCTGAAATGGCAAAGGTTGAAATTGAAGGTGAACCCGATGAAAATCTTTCACTTGGTTGTAATCCTCAGGAAACCTGGCCAGCAGGAGATGTGTGTGATATCTGGGATGTATATCTAATGCAGGGTGTATATAGCATAGAGCTTGATGTCTTAAGTGGAAATGCAGATCTTGATCTGGGAATATTTGAATCTTCCCCAGCAATTTATTATAAAAATATTGGTGAAATGCTAACCAGCAGTACAAATCTTGGACCAGGTCAGGATGAATCAATTTCGATAACAATTACTCAAGCAGATTATTACGGCGTATGCGTGTGGGCATTAAATGCAGAATCGGCAGTTTTCCAGATAAATATCATTGGACCAGGAACCTGGGAAGGAAATGTCAGCACAAACTGGAATGATCCAGCTAACTGGGCAAACGGGCTAGTGCCGGACGAAGATACTGATGTGCTGATTCCCGCAGGAGTTCCCCATTTTCCTGTGATAGAAAATTCAGATTTTAACCTATGCAAAAACCTGACAATTGCTGAGGATGCATCTGTGGTGATTGGGAACCGGTCATTAGTTGTGAATGGTTCAGCCAGTATCTATGGTACAGTGGAAATCACCAGCAGTGCAGCCACTGCAAGATTAATCATTGATGGGCATGTTCACTGGTATGGTACGTCGCATTTAACTGATACCGCAGCAGGTGAAGTACGTATATCCGGTAATTGGATTGCAGATGAGGGGGCAGAGATAAATCTTGTTTATAGTGAAACAATATTTAGTGGGAATGAAGACAGCATTATACAGATCAATGCAGAAGATCACGTTTTTTATAAACTGATTATCTTTAAGGGCAATAATCATGAGGTAGTATTTAGTTCCCAATCAGATCAAGAACTGGAAACAACAGGATTTTTCTTTGTATATCCTGATGCAGAATTCAGAGTTCTTACTGATGCAGAAATCATTGTGGGTGGTACTTTTGCAGTAAGTCTAAATGCTAAAGTCACCTTTGAGGAAGGGACGTTGAATTTTGTCAATACAAGTGCCTTTACTCCCGGAATTACCAGTTCATATAAGAATATTAACGTCGCGAGTGGTGCATCATTGGTTATCTACGGAGATATCGAATTAGAGTCAATGGTTATAGATGGTTCAGTATATGCAAATGATGTGGAATTGAATCTTTCTGGGAACTGGATCAGAGAAGCAGGAACATTTGCGGCTACTAATTCAACAGTAATTTTTAACGGAGAAAACAACAACCAGTATGTGAATGAGAATAATTTTAATACGGTAATACTTGATAAAGGTTTTGGTGGAGAACTGATAATTTCCAGTGGAGACGAATTAACCTGTGATAGTTTTGAATATAATTCTGGAACGATCAGAGTCAATGGTGGTTCCTTTACGGCAGAAGATCTGGCAGATGTGCGCGTGATGGGCAACTACGTCCTGGATGGAGGAAGCATTAATCTGCACCAGGGGACGACTATGTTTGAATATGTGGATCTGGATGCCAGTATAGAGATAACTGACGGTACGTTCAATATTTATGGAGGATATCCTTATCCCAGTGAGTGGGCATTAACGCGAGGAATAACGATAAATATTTCTGGCGGGGTTTTGGACTTTAAGGATAACGGGATATTGATCTCAGATACCGCTCATGAGGTAAATGACATTATCACCGGCGGAACCATTCGTACCAGTGGTGATTTCAAAGTAGAACGGGAAGGTTTTAATCCTACCCGCGGGTGGATCGAGCTATATGGTGAAGGAACGGCATATTGCTATAATAATCCCGGGAGCAGTTTTTATAACATACGGATAAATAAAGGATCAAACTCACGGGCAGAAGGAGAAAGAGACCGTTTTAACAGAGTTATCTTCAATTATGACACAACTATTGAATCGGTACTTCGTGTGGATAGCGGATTCATTCAAATCGATGATATCTCAATTACAATGAATGAGCTTGAAATTTCCGGAGGCTTGCAAATGGACAGCGAGGATGACAGGATCAATGTGAATAATAATGTGAGCTGGTACCAGGGTTCTGATGCCACCGTTTATGACGGGGAAATTCATGTGGGAGGTGATTGGTCTTTTTATACTGAAACAGACTGCCAGCTTGAACCGGGTAATGTAGTTTACTTTGAAGGGACAGACATTTCGCATATTTATTCATGGTCAGAAACAGCCTGTTTTGGTGAAGTTCAGATTGATAAAACTTCTAATGTCTGCGTTGTTTACCATCTTAGTCAAAGTCCAGTTCAAATATCCGGAGATTTAAAAGTGCTTACGGATAATACTTTTGTTCTGAACTTCAACAGCCTGAATGTATCAGGAATGATCGATCTTTATACGGGTTCGGAATTCATAATGAATACTGGTTCGGATGTAAGCACGCCAGATCTTTATATGCAGGGCAGCCTGACCATGTATGATGGGGATATTACCATCGCCGATGATTTTGTTCAGTATGCTTCCGGTGATTTAACCATCAATAATGGCAATTTCATCATAGACAATCCCTCCGATGGCAGCCATGTATCTTTTAACGGAGATGTGACTTTGAATGGTGGCATTCTGCAGATAACGAATAACGGGGTCCAGTTTGGCGAAGATTCCAATTTTGAGCAGAATGGCGGTACGCTGAAAACCGGCTGGGGCTTAAGGGCACTGACGTCGGGAGTATTCCAGCAGAATAGCGGAACTACGGAATTTATCGGTTCACTCAACTGTCAGATAAACTGTGCTGCTAATAACTGGTTTAATGACGTGATCATTAATAAAACAGGATATCCCGGGGACTGTCTGATGCAGGACGTGATGCAGATAAATGGAGATCTGAGTATTCAAGATGGCAAACTTTCAACAGGCAGTAATCAGTTAACCATCTATGGTTCGTTGAATATAGGAGAAGAAGGAATTCTGGATGCCGATGAAGGCTTGATTTTAGTAGGAGAGAACTGGACAAATGAGCATGGAGATGCCGGATTCGTGGAAACAAACAGTTCCGTAAGGTTTTTCGATTCAAATCCAGGAGACATCAGCAATGATGAAACTTTTTATGATTTAACGATATTTAAGGATGGGGGAACTAATTATCATATGACCATACCCATAGGTAACACGCTGCATGTTCTGCATAATTTTTATATTTCCGATGGAACTCTGCTGATGCTTCTTAACAGCACTCTGGATGTTGACCATGATGTTGTTATTGCAGATGGCGCTGGGCTGAACTGTTATTATCTGGATGCTAACACAACGGTGAATATTGGTGGAGACTTTGTTGATAATAATGATGACGTGGATTTTATGACCAGTTTCAACTGTGGACTGTCAACCGTGACCTTTGATGGTGCAACAAACCAGGTAGTATCATCTAATAGAGAATTCCTTGAGTTTGAGAATCTGGTTATTAATAGTACCGGGGAAGATTTTATTGTTGAGAGTAATATCAGGATTTTAGGTGATCTTGATATCGTCAACGGCTGCTGGAATAATGCGAATGTGGGAATGACGCATTATCTTTGTGGCAGTGTGAGCATCTGCGAAGATGGCTGGCTGGATAATCTGGGGACTGTGGTAT
The DNA here is from genome assembly GCA_021735645.1 of Candidatus Cloacimonadota bacterium. Taxonomy (GTDB): domain Bacteria; phylum Cloacimonadota; class Cloacimonadia; order Cloacimonadales; family TCS61; genus Stygibacter. Next base: position 4,533 of record JAIPGP010000117.1, on the reverse strand, counting down.
TTTATGGATCCACCGAGGCATCTTATGAAGTATTCGGTGGTGGGGTAACCTTCCATAATGTAATCATAGATAAAGATCCGGCAGGAGATCGTACTGATAACAGGAGTCCTGATATTACTCTTGGATCAAACCTTTATTTGCTGCAGGATGGTGATCTCACTATTGAAAGCGGCTCTCTGATCAGTGGTGGTGCTGAAATTAGCTGTTCCGGTAATGTTACCATCAATGATGGAACTCTTTATCTGGAACCTGCTACCAGGCTGCGCGTGGGAAATGAATGTGCCCTGAATGTGAACGATGGCGGTTCTCTGATCTGTGATGGTTCGGAACTTTACCCCGTGGACGTTACCTGCTATGATGACGGTCATTATCATGAAGTTAATATCAATAGTGGCGGGACTATTTCAGCAGAATATACTACCTTCCAATATATGAGTGAAAATGGTGTTTATGTAACTTTTTATGGCACTGTTGACGAGGATTACGCTTTCAATTACTGCACTTTCCAGAACAGCGTTTCCGGAGGATATCTGCTGAGGCTACGCAATGATCAGGAACTCACCAGCTATAATGCCGTATTTCCGGATAACACCTGGGGCAGTTCTTATAACGTCTATAAAAATATTAACCAGGGTAATATAGAATTCATCAATGCCACGGGAGGTTTTGCCGGAGAAAGCCATGATTATGACCCTTATAACCGCCTTAACTGGACGACGATCATACCCCCGGAAATAACGGTAATTGCCGATGATCCGATGGCTTTTGGTGACGTGATCATCGGGCAGATGGGCTCGCAGGGAATTGATATTCAGAATACGGGAGGAATGGCATTAACAGGAACAATCACTACTCCAGAGGGTTATAATGTGTCTTTCTGGTCAAGAGACGATGAAAGACGAACTGGCAATCGTAATTTACTGCCTTTCACAGTGGAAGCTTACAGTATTCACACTTACCGTCTGGATTTCCAGCCCGAGGAAGTTGGTAATTTCGATGGTCAGATAGTGATCACGCATAATGCCGGAGGTGATGACGAGATAGTTAATGTTACTGGAAATGGTCTTCCTGTCCCGCCACCAGCCTGTGAGATATGGACAGATGAATTTGCTTTTGGAGATGTATTTTTAGGTGAAACGGAAGCAATCTGGTTTGATATCAATAATTCCGGAGGCTCCACTCTGGAGGGAAGTATGAATACTCCTGATGGTTACCACGTGGAGGAAGTTGTCTGGCGCAATCCCGCTGCTCCAGAAGAAAAACACAGGGAAACAGTGAATGGCAGAAATGAGCTGAGTTTTGAATTAGAAGCCGGCTGGATGATGAGTTTTTATCTTTACTTTGAACCGGAAGAACTGCAGGAATATAATGGAACTTTAACCATTACGCATAATGCTCCGGAAGGAGAAACTCTGATTGACTGCACGGGGAGAGGAGTGGAAGCAATACTGCGTTATCTGCCTTCCTTTATAACTTCAGTGCTGACACCCGGAGAAACAGAAACATTGCCCTTGACTCTGGGAAACGAAGGCAATCTGGATATCCACTATCTTGTTTATATCGCATACGAGGGAGTGAATAACACTATAATTGAAGAAGGCTTTGAAGGTGGTTTTCCGCCGACGGGCTGGAGTATTGATCCCGCAGGCTGGAATGGCTGGATGCAGAGCAATGAATATGCCTGGGCTGGTGATTACAGTGCTCAGATAAACTCAATGGATGGAGATGATGCACGATTGATTACCCCCTGGTTTACGGCAACCGATGATTGTCTGCTGCGCTACTGGATAAAAGGGTACTGTGATTTCTGGGATGAATTTGCTGCCGGTGAATTTCATATTGAAATGACCACAAATGGCAATGACTGGAATGATGTATTCAGTTGTTCCCAGGAAATTTTGCCGGAAGATTGGGAGCAGTGGGGACTTTCTTTGGGTGATTACGCCGGTCAAACTGTGCGCCTTGCTTATCACGTGACCTCTAATTTAATGTCTCGGGGAGTGAATATTGATGAAGTGAAAATTACCGGTGAAGCAAACCCGACCTATTCCTGGCTGCTGCTTAATGGCGAAACGAATCTGGCAGGAAATATTGCCGCCGGAGCACCGGATCAGGAAATTTCAGTCAGCTTTAATTCTACCGGAGTGCCTGATGGTGCTTATTATGCTTATATATATCTGCTTAGTAATGACACCTCAAATCCTTTGATCAACATCCCCGCAGCATTCAATGTGGGCGTATATGAAATGACAGTCACACCTTCCAGCCTGGATTTTGGAACGATTGAAGCTGGAACAGAAGTTACTCAGCAATTCACTCTGGATAATACTGGTTCTTTGGAACTGGATGGCGAGATTACTATGCCGGAAGGATATTCGGTGGCAGAACCGATGCCGGGAATGAGGAATGATGTTCTAATCTATCATCTCTTCCCAGGAAACAGCTTTACTTATAATGCCACTTTTGCTCCGGAAACTTATGGTAATTTCGATGGTGATATCACTATATCAAATATCTGGACGGATGCTGTGGAACTGCTGCCGGTAACGGGATCAGGGCTGGCAGCGGGGATGAACCTGAACCAGGAATCTCTTGGGTTTGAGCAGCAGCCTGGCGGTATGGGTAGCGACATCCTGACACTTGGTAATGAAGGAAACTTATCTTTGGAATATTCTGCTGCCGTTGCCTATATGAGAGAAAGCCGTGATATTCTGGTTTCCGAAGGTTTTGAAGGCGTATTTCCACCTCTGGGCTGGACTAATCAAAATCTGGGTATGGGCAGTAACTGGGGATTGGATAGTTTTAATCCGCATTCCGGCATGTTCTGCACGTTTGCTGATCCCTATATGACAGTAGATGCACGGCTTATTTCTCCGCAGTTTAACGCTACGCCGGATTGTCAGCTTTCCTATTACATCAGAACATATAATATGCCGTCAATGGGTGGCAGCTTTGGTGTGGAAGTCTCGCTTGACGGGGCGAACTGGACCTTCCTGGAAGAAATTGATCTGACCACGCTTTCCGATACCTATCAGCAGCGGACGCTCTCTCTAGGAGCTTATGCCGGTTCCAGTATCATGGTTGCTTTCCGGATGTATGATAATAATAATTATTTCAGTGCGGGAGTACTTTTAGATGATGTGGAAATATCAGGAAGCCAGGCGCTTCCCGTGGAATGGCTTACGCTCAACGGAGAATCGAGTATTGCAGGTGAAATTGAAACCGGCGGAAGTATAGATATCGAAGTGGGCTATGATACAGAAGACCTGACGGAAGGTTATTATTTGGCAGATATTGTCATAAACAGCAATGATCCCACAATGCCTCAGCAAATGCTTATGGTGGAGCTGACTGTGGGCTATCCGCACATCAGCGTTTCTCCGGATTCTCTGGATTTCTGGGATACAGCCATTGGCGGAGAAGCCTGGCAGATGTTTCATATTGAAAATCAGGGTGATCTTACATTGACTGGAGAGATAGCAGTTCCATCAGGATTTACAGTTCAGTTAGATACTTTAAATACATTCAGGGAAGGACGATCAGGTAGAAATAGAACCACTTATCCCTTTGAAATAGATGCTTCCGGATTTCAGAATTACTTCCTGATCTTCTCACCTGAGATGGCTCAAAGTTATAATGGAGAGCTGGTAATTAGTCACAATGCGCCTGAAAGTGAAATTCAGATCCAGTTAACTGCCCTTGGCTGCGGAGTTCCGCTAGTAACCACAGCAGAAATTACTGAGATAACCGACTATGATGCAACTGGTGGCGGCAATGTGCTGCATGATGGAAATGATATTGTGAGTACCCGAGGTATCTGCTGGAATGAAACGGGTGAACCAGCTATTGAAATGGATACATTCACAGAAGATGGCAGTGGATTGGGAGAGTATGTGAGTGCAATAAACGGCTTACTTCCTGGCACTACCTATTACGTAAGGGCTTATGCCGTGAATAATTATGGTTGTGGTTACGGTGAAGAGGTCACCTTTATGACTTCTGGTCCGCTGATTAATTTATCCGTGGAAAGTTTGCCTGATTTTGGGGCAGTAGCTGCCGGTTACTTTTCAGAAGAAGCATCTTATACTGTATCAGGAAATGGACTTGTAGATGATCTAGTGATCTTTGCACCTACGGGTTTCCAGGTGGCAATTGATAATATGCGTACTTTGGAATTTACTGAAATGCTGTTTCTGGAACAAGTCAACGGCGTAGTACCGGAAACAACGATCTATGTACGTTTTTCACCTGCTATGGTAGGGGATTATGATGATTTCATTGTTCATTATACCATGAATGCTCAGACTAAAAGAGTACATGTTCAGGGAAGCGGAGCAATACTGCCAGCTTTAAATGTATCTGTGACAGAACTGCCTGATTTTGGTGAAATTCCAGTAGATCAGATTTCTCAGCCAGAAACATATTCTGTTTCCGGTTTTGACTTGCTGGGAGAATTAGTTATCACTGCTCCAGCAGGATTTGAGATTTCTCTTACACCAGATAGAGGCTTATTATCCCGGTCTGGCAGCAGGA
>JAIPGP010000145.1 GCA_021735645.1 Candidatus Cloacimonadota bacterium | reverse complement strand
GAAATGAAATGCTTAATCGGGGACGATTAAGCTACATAAGCAATTCAATTTTAGTCACCCTAAAGCTACGGCAGGGCAGGAGGATTGCACCGATGAACACGGATAATGTAATGTAAGATTATTAACCGCGAACACCGTTAAAACCGCGAAAAAATGTGATGTGGAGAACGAAGGCAAGACTGTAGATCAAACTTTCCAGTTTGATGGAAATGAAATGCTTAATCGGGGACGATTAAGCTACATAAGCAATTCCCGGCTCGCGTCTCCTTTTTTTTATTTATAGAGGCAGAGGTAGGAGGTGTTTGAGGTGAGTTTCACTTTGAATTTTACGTTTTCGGCTACTATGAAGGTTTCGAAGGGTTTGTAGGTTTTCCAGGTGGATTCTCCGGGCTGCATAACCTGCATTTCTCCGCTGGTGATTGTCATGTGCTCGATAGTGGAAGTGCCGAATTCGTATTCACCTGGTGCCATAACGCCGATCGTGGCTGGACCTTCCTGGGTATCAAAAGCGAGAGATTTAACTTTGCCATTATAGTATTCATTGACTTTGAACATTTTTTTGCTCCTTGATAATTTTTTTAATGAGAACTTATTAGTGAGTTGGGAAAAGGGCGTCAAGCAGTAAATCTGGATTGGGCAGAGTTGAGAGAGAAAAATCTTGCTTAATTGGATTTCAGATCACGAGATAAACAGGCATCCCTCTGTATTTCTTGTTTTCATATCGGAAATCTTGATGATAATTGACCAGATAATCAGGACTTGCACCGCAGGCGGTAGCGAGAAGTCCATTCTTCGCTAACACTGCACAAGGCTACGGCACGGTGAACGAGGGGGTGAGAACTACGGGCAGTTATCAGCAGCTATCTATGTTTTTCACTGTAGCAAGTTTATTTTCAGGGAATTAGTGATAGCGGTCGTTATCTGCGCCCCACCTGGAAATACCCGGCGGTGCACGGCTAACTTAGCAGCTATCTATGTTTTTCACTGTAGCAAGTTTATTTTCAGGGAATTAGTGACAGCGGTCGTTATCTGCGCCCCACCTGGAAATACCCGGCGGTGCACGGCTAACTTAGCAGCTATCTATGTTTTTCACTGTAGCAAGTTTATTTTCAGGGAATTAGTGATAGCGGTCGTTATCTGCGCCCCACCTGGAAATACCCGGCGGTGCACGGCTAACTTAGCGGCTATCTATGTTTTTCACTGTAGCAAGTTTATTTTCAGGGAATTAGTGACAGCGGTCGTTATCTGCGCCCCACCTGGAAATACCCGGCGGTGCACGGCTAACTTAGCGGCAGAAATGTTTTTAATTTCGGGGGGTATTTCAGTTAACGAGAGAAAATATTGACAAAAAGTAAATATAAGACATAAATTTGTTTTATAGGGTGAGAGAGAAATTAAAGGGGTTTACGCCGGAATTTAATGAGGTCATAACTTATTGTTTATCAGTAAATTATGTCATAAAAGAACTAAAAAGGAGGGATTGATATTATCTTGTTAAATAGTCATTAATGAGTAAGGGATGATATTATTTACATAAGAGTCAGTGAGTTTTTAGGGAAAAAAAAGAGAATGACTTGGAAAATATATCAGGTAGATATAGCAGGATAGATTGATTCTTCTATAGCAGGTAAAAAATGAAAAAAGTGAACAAGTCAGAGCAGGGAGCTGGTAACGAGTATTTAGGTAATAAGCTAAGACAATACGGTTTTTCAGTAAAAGAGGAATTATATTTATCGGGGAGCAGTTATACGACGCCGATTTTAATATTATTTATCCGGATAAGTTCGATATTATTTTTATTGATGTGCACTTATGATCTGCTTTTTATGCCCTGGAACAATATGGTGGGGATCTTAACGCATTATTTACCGGCAGTATTATTATACATATTTTTTGAGCTAAGCCATTTACTGAAATACAAGATAGCCGAGGGACGTCTGCATTTTGTCTTAACCTTGAGTTTTATCATAGCGTTACTTCATTATGCTTTGATATCACCGGAGCAGGTGCAGCAGGTTTATCTTTTTGAAGCGGTTTTACTAACCGTGCTTTATTATATAGTGCCGGGGAAGGATTTTTCAACGGCACTGTCATTATCGCTAATTTTGAGTTTATTTATGATCAGTGTGATGTTATTTGAACCAGTGCGTTTTGACAGGCGTTGGATTTTGAATCTGCTATTTTACCATCTCTTGATTTTGGGCGGATTGATGCTGACCTATATAGTTCAGGAGCTATTAGGCAAAATGGTGCGGATCAGTAGTGAATTAAGTTCACAGAATTCGGCATTCCAGCATTTGAAGGAGGAGTTTTGCAATACTCTGGACGGATTATCACTGGGAGTTATCTTATTAAGTAAAGAAGGCAGGATACTGGTCTATAATGAGCGGTTCAAGGAATTGAGCGGCAATGAGAATCTGGACAGCAAGCGGGAAGTGAGTGAGCTAAGGTTATTTCAGCGGGAACCGGAGGGCAAGTACTACTGCAGTATAATCGAGCGTCAGGAAGCTTTGAATGAAGAGCTGCGGATAGAAATCGGCAGTCGTTCACTCTGGTTGAGCATTAAGGGCATGCAGATAAAATCCCGGAGTGGTGCGGGGCAGTATTTATTATTATTAGAAGAGATAACGGAGCAGAAGCAGAACAAGTTAGCCCGGGATCGTCTGGAGCGTCATCTGGAAGCAGTATTTAACAGTGAGAGCAGTATAGTACTTTATGAGCGTCGGGGAGAGGAGTGGTATTTCACAGAGAATATAGGACATTTAACAGGCTGGAGTGCCGGTGAGTTAAGCAGGGACAGGAATTTTTATGAGAGTCTGGTTCATGCCGAAGATAAACCTTTTATAAAAGGCAAATATGAGAAATGGATAGCAAATGGAAAAGAAGGAATATTAAATATCTGGTATAGAGTGAATCGTCGAGATGGTGAGATGATCTGGCTTGAGGAACGGGCGAGCTGTGTGACAACAGAGGACGGTGTAGAGATAATCACCGGGATATTGATAGATACCACGGAATTGAAGACAACAGAGCGGGAGCTCAGGCGAAGTGAAGCGAGTTTGAATAGAGCCCAGGAGATAGCTCATGTGGGCAGTTGGCTGTGTATGATGTCTGATGAGAGTGTGCAGGTCTCGGAAGAGCTGCGAAAAATACTGGAGATTGAAGCGGGCAGTGAAGTAAACTGGCTGGATTATAAGACCTTTATTCATAGTGATGATCTGGAGGAATTACGCTGGAAGCTTGATGAATTTGAGAAGAAGCAGAAGAGCAGTTTGATGTTGGAATTCCGGGTATTGACTGCCAGGGGTAATGAGCGGGAAGTGAGATCGCAGATCCACTGTTATCGGGCTGGTGAGACAATCCAGTCCATAGAGGGCACAGTTCTTGATATCACAGAGCATAAAGAGCTGGAGCGGCAGTTATTCCAGCATCAGAAGATGGAGGCAATCGGGACGTTAGCGGGCGGAATCGCCCATGATTTCAATAATATTTTGAACATCATCATGGGATATGCCTCGGTGATAGGTGAGCAATTGCCAAATGACAGTGATCTATGGCACAAATTTGACCGGATCAATGCGGCGGCTCAACGAGCGAAGAATCTGGTAACGCATATATTGACGATCAGCCGTCAGCATGAGAGCCGTAAGAAGGCATTTATGTTGAAGGAGTTATTAGTAGAGCATTTGGAGTTATTACGGGCAGCGATCCCGGCATCAATAGCGATCGAGCGGGATCTTGCCACGGAGAGTTTCATATACGGTAATGCTGATCAGATCGAGCAGGTAGTGATGAATCTGTGTACGAATGCCAGTTATGCGATGAAAGAGATGGGCGGAAAGCTTTGGGTTCGATTAGCAGATGATGGAGAGTATGTGCGGATGGAGATAGAAGATAATGGAGACGGGATACCTCCTAAAGTAGTGAGCAAGATGTTTGATCCATATTTTACGACCAAGCCGAAAGGTGAAGGGACAGGTTTGGGACTGGCAATAGTGAAAGGAATCGTAGAGGGACTGGAAGGCAGGATAGAGGTAGAGAGTGAGCGTGGAGAAGGCGCATTATTTAAGCTCTGGTTTCCCAAGTATGTACCCGGGGAAGAGAAAGAGAGTGAAGAGGCAGAAGAGATAGAGCAGGAAGCAGCAAAGCTGGATCAGGTAAGAGTGATGTTCATCGATGATGAAGAAGCATTAGTAGAATTATTCACTTATTATCTGGAGAGCAATGATATGCAGGTGACCAGTTTTGGAGAGGGCAAAAGTGCATTAGAGGCTATGGAGAGCAATCCTCGGGGCTGGGATATCCTGGTGAGTGATGTATCGCTGCCGGGAATGGATGGACTGGAGATATTGCGGAGAGTGCGGGAAATGAACCCGCGGCTGCCGGTAATATTGTATAGTGGTTTCAAGAAGCCTAAATTCAAAGAGAAAGCCGAGGCATTGGGAGTGAATCGTATTTTAGTTAAGCCAGTGGTACCGGGAGACATGCTCAAAGAGATACGTTTATTATTAGATAAAGAGGAAAATTGATGAAAGCAGATATAGGTATGGAAATATTGAGGTATCAGCGATTAGCGAGTCTAGGTCGGGATTTAGAGGGATTTGTGCACAATGCTGCGGGTCCCTTGAATATAATTTTGGGTTACATCCAGATCTTGCAGAGTAAATATCCGGAAGAGTCAGGCTTAGGAAAAATCTGGACAGCGGGAATGGAGCTAAATGAGGGATTGCAGGAATTGAGCAGCTATCTGGAGTCGGTGCAATATGAGTCAGTCCAGGCAATAGACATCAATAAAATGATACTTCATAAACTGGAATTACTGCGGGCAAATGGGGAGTTTAAGCATAACATAGTGTCATTAGCCGAGCTCTCGGATGGACTGCCCCAGGTACGGGGAGTTTATGGTGATATCGCGATATGTCTGGATGTGATATTAAATAATGCCATAGAGGCAGTTCAGGATGAGGCAATCAAAAAGATAATCATCAGGAGTGAATTAGAGAGTTCAGAGGGTGAAGATTATATAAAGATAACGGTGCGTGATACTGGAGCAGGAATAGATGAGGGATTAATGAGCCGGTATTTTGAGCTGGGTTATAGTGGCTGGGAAGCCGGAGAGAGTGAGCGGGGCGTGGGACTTGCCTTAGCTGCTTACATTTTGGAGAGGGCAGGTGGTATGATACGATTAACAAACAGTTGCGGTTGTGGTTCTGAAGCCATAATATATTTAAGGATCAGGCAATAAGATGCAATTTAAAGTAGGTATTTACCGGATTTTGCTGGTAGATGATGATCGGGCAGCGTTGGAATTATTCCGGGAGTATCTGAAAGATGAATTTCAGGTGGAAGTAACCTCCTCTGCCCAGGAAGCCTTAGCTATGCTGGATAGCGAGAGATTTCATCTGGTGATCACAGATCTGGTGATGCCCGGGATAGACGGGCTGCAATTAATCGAGAAGATCAAGGAGAAGTGGTCGGAAATATCTATAATAGTAATTAGTGGTCAGGCAACGGTACGTACAGCAGTAGATGCGATGAAGGCGGGAGCGGAGGAGCTGTTGATGAAGCCGGTGACGAATCTGGATTTACTATCAATCCTGATTCGGAGAGTATTGCAAAAGCAATGGCTGCAGGAGGAGAATCAGCGTCTTAACAAACTATTGGAGCACAGCTATACTGGGAGCAATGTTTTAGGCAGCAGTCGTGAGATGCAGGATTTATTAACGAAGATCAGTAAAATAGCTCCCTTGGAGACAACGATCTTACTGACTGGGGATACAGGAGTAGGAAAGAGTTTCATGGCCCAGATAATCCATGATCAAAGTCAGCGGAAAGCCCGGAGTTTTGTGAGTGTGAATTGCGGGGCTTTAACAGAGACTTTATTGGAGAGTACTTTGTTTGGTCACAACCGTGGTGCATTTACAGGAGCGGTGAAAGATAAGATAGGATTATTTGAAGAGGCGAGTGGTGGGACGCTATTTTTAGACGAGGTGAGTGAGACCTCTGGATCCTTTCAGGTAAAGCTTTTGAATGCAATAGAGCGAGGAGTGATCAGGAAAGTTGGGGGAGAGAAAGAAATAAGTGTTGACGTCAGATTGATATTTGCCACAAATAGAGACCTGCGGGAAGAAGTGGAAAAAGGGAGTTTTCGGAAGGATTTATACTTTCGGATCAATGTGATCAATCTCCACATTCCGGCGTTGCGTGAGCGGCAAGAGGATATATTGATGATGGCTAATGTATTTTTGGGCGAGATAAGTAAAAAATATAAATTAGGTAAGCTTCATTTAGGAAAGGCAGCCAAGCAGTTATTGAAAAATAACGAATGGGAAGGCAATATTCGAGAATTGCGTAATACTATAGAATATGCGGCAGTTATGTGCGAAGGGAGTGAGATATTGCCTGAGCATTTACCGGAGAATTATCGTCAGGAAGAGGTAGGGGGAATAGAGGGCAATCTGGGAGAAGGAAGTTTTAAATTAGCTAAAGAGAATTTTGAGAGATTATATTTTGAAAGTTTACTTCGAAAGAATCGGGGTAATGTAACAATGGCAGCCCGGGAGAGTGAATTAGCCCGGCAATGTGTATATCGCAAATTAGAGAGTCTGGGGATAGACCCGCAGAAGCATCGGGGGTCTAAAAAGTGAGACAAAAAGAGGAACTGTCCCGGAATGAGTTAAACTATCGCAAAGAAGAGTCATTGAAAAGTGACATAACCAATCAACATCGTCACATGTTAGTGACACAATCAGCATATATAAATAGCAAACGGATTATATGTGATTGTGATAATAAGGAAGCGTAACCAATGGTAATCATTAAAGATAGCGTAATCGACGAGGGGTTATGCGTAAAATTGAAAGTGGAATGGAACATTAATTGCGTAGATAGATAGTGTATTTAAAAACGTCAACCCAGACGTAAAAAAAACAAAGGAGCATAGAATGGGAACACAACAAATTTTGTTGATAGTATTGAGTGTAATTATAGTGGGAGTAGCAGTTGCGGTAGGTATTCAGATGTTTAATACCCAGGCAATGAATTCAAATCGTCAGGCAATCGTAGGAGATCTTCAGACTCTTGGAGCTCAGGTAATGCAGTATTATCGCACCCCCTCAAGTCAAGGTGGCGCTGGATCATCAATCACAAATGGAACAGAAGCTGATCTTTATGGATTCATGGGCTGGGGCAGCAATCCTGACACGACCGACACAGGAGTATTCACACTTGATATTACAGCTACTAATGTAGTTTCAATCGTAGGTGTAGGAACAGAAACCGGTAATAACGGAACCAGTGGAGTATCAGCAACTTTGACTGTTACTTGTACAGGAAGTTCACCGTTATCGACCACAATTAATAACTAAGTAAATATTAGTTAGAAATTTAAGGGGAATGGTGCGCCATTCCCCTTAATCAGCATTATTTAAGGTGAGCAGAACATGATCAAAGAATTTCGGTTTAAGGGATTAACGCCGCAGGGCAGACTGATCCAAGGGACAGTATTGGGTCAAAGTAAGAAAGACGCGAAGCGTCAGGTGGATGAAGTAGCCAAGCGTAATAATGTCAAGATCACTGACATGAACCAGAAATTGAAATTCCGATATACCATCAAATTACCAGGCAAGAAGAAAAATATAGTTGGAGTACAAAATGCCTACAGCAAGATGGAAGTTGCTGAGGCATTACAGAAAATGGGATACCGCAATTTCCGGATAGAACCGATCATGGATTTTATGCGGAGCAAGCCGTCATCTCAAGATGTTCAGATGTTTATAAAGCTGAGTGCTAATATGCTACGAGACAAGATGAGTTTTGGCAAGGTGTTGGGAGTCTTGATAGAGGAGCAGTCGAATAATGTATTGAAAGAGAGTCTGCAGCAGATAGAGCAGCAGTTAAAGAAGGGTCAGGAAGGGAAAGAGGTATTTAAGCGATATACCGACGTATTTGGCAAGTTTCCGGCTTATATGCTGGGATTGGCAACCAAGAGCGGTAATATGGCCGATATATTTGAAGCGACGAATAAATTTATAGAGCGAGACAACGAGATTCAGAAAAATTTAAAAAAAGCATTAGTATCACCTATGTTTGCAGTTGCAGCCACTTTAGGTGCGGTGGGATATTATGTATTGGAGATATTTCCTTCAACGGCGAGCATGTTTGCCAAGTTTGATATAGAGACTCCTCCTTTGACGAAGTTCACATTGGAATTAAGTGACTGGCTGGGAGCGACCTGGTGGATATTATTATTAATGATACTAATACCGGTGCTAGCGATCTGGCGTTGGTGGTCAACCCCTCAGGGTGCTATTTTCCGAGACAAGATGATAATAAAGATACCGGTATTAGGTCCAATCATACATAAGACAAGTATCGAGATATATTTCCGGGTATTTGCGACAATTTATGCGGGTTCGGCAGATAATATAGAGACGATACGGACTTCATCGGAAGCCTGCCGCAACAAGTATATGGAACGGGAGATCAAAGAGATCACAATACCGCAGATGCTGAAGGAAGGAGAAGGATTTGTACCTGCCATGGAGGCGGCGGGAATATTTCCACGGACAGTGATAACGCGACTCAGATCCGGTTCCGAGACCGGAAATATATTACAGAGTGCTGTTCAGATAGCTTCATTTTATGAAGCAGAGACGACATATAAGATGGATAATATCATAGAATATACATCCACAATCATAGGATTATTTATATCTCTGGTGATAGCTTTTTTGACGATGGTATCAGCTGAAATAGCCACGGTATCACCTTCAATGCCGGGTGTGGGATAATGGTAAGCAAAGGTAATCAGAAGCTTATGGATGCTTTGCGGACCCGCCATCAGGTAGATCCGCAGTTACTGGCAGAAGCAGAGCAGCGATTACAGGAAAGTGGAGAGAAGACACCACAGCAACTGGCGAGGATATTATATTCAGAGTTCAATGTTCCACATGATCATATTTATGGGACATTAGCGGAATTATATGCCTTCCAGCGAGTAACTCTGCAAGTAGAGCAGATAGACGAGAAGACCAAGCAGCACACCAAAGACATATTAGCAGAGATACCCGAGGATTTGCGCAATAAATTATTATATAATAAGATATTACCCTATAAGACGATATCCAGGAATCGGGAGATTTTGCAGATTCTGGCAGCAGATCCCACCACGAAGCTGGTTCTGGATATACCAGGACGGACAAAATATAAGCGTTATGAAGTGATCTATTGTCCTCTTACAGTATTAAATGAGATAATCAATCTGATATCACCGCGTAAGAATGAGTTTCTGGAACTGCTGGAAGAAACCGGTGAAATGTTGATGGAAGAAGATGGAGTCAACCAGATACAGGTAGATGAGGAAGAGCTTGATGCTACGATCAATAAAAGCCGTTTAGTAAACTTGTTTGAGGGAGCTTTGATAGAAGCTGTCCGCACGGGAGTAAGTGATGTTCACATTATACCCAGTGGCAAATCTTCAATAGATATTTTTTTTAGAATTGATGGAAAGCTGCAATTATGGCACAGGCAGGAATCAACACCCCCAGAAGCCTTAGCTGCTGTGATCAAAGACAGATCGATGGGTATAGACAGATTTGAACGGGACGAATCACAAGATGGTTTTGCTCAAAGGACAATAGATGATTCCATAATTCGTTTCCGTGTAAGTGTTATGCCAATAGTGAGTACAGAATACGAGCGTCGATTTGAAAGTGTAGTAATACGTGTAATTGATGATAGGAACTTAATCACAGATCTTCGCCAGCTAGGTTTTCAGAAACAGGCTGAGCGCGAACTTTTGAAATCAATACAAACATCCAGTGGTATGGTAATCGTGACAGGTCCTACAGGAAGTGGAAAGAGTTTCACACTTGTAGCAGCCTTATATCACGTTATTGATCCCTCAATCAATGTATTGACGTGTGAAGAGCCGGTTGAGTTCGTAATCAGAGGAGCTCGTCAGCTCAAGATAAGTCATAAAATGACATTTGATATGGCAATCAGGGGAATATTGCGACATGATCCCGATGTAGTGATGGTGGGCGAGATAAGAGATGCAAAAACGGCAGAGATAGCTGTGAAGCTGGCAAATACGGGTCATTTAACTTTATCTACACTCCATACAAATGATGCACCCAGTGCGATATCGCGTCTTTTTAAAATGGGCGTTGAGCCGTTTTTACTGGCATATTCAATCAATATAATAATTGCCCAGCGACTTGTGAAAAGATTAAATGACTATCCGTATAGCTCCGCATAAGTAATTCCGCAAGAATTTGTACAAGCCGTAATTACTCTGTCTAATAACTCATTCTCATGAAATCTCCTATTCAACCTGTAGCAGAATTCATCAAGATATGACTGAAGG
>JAIPGP010000017.1 GCA_021735645.1 Candidatus Cloacimonadota bacterium | reverse complement strand
AGTCATATCTTGATGAATTCTGCTACAGGTTGAATAGGAGATTTCATGAGAATGAGTTATTAGACAGAGTAATTACGGCTTGTACAAATTCTTGCGGAATTACTTATGCGGAGCTATACGGATAGTCATTTAATTTTATTGCTGGGAATAATTTTGGCAGGATGTAGTTATTCACCTAACATGAAGTTTTTTGATCCTCAAATAGGTGCTACATATAAATCTGAAGAAGCATTATCGAATTTGAAGATGATAATGCCAGAAAAGGAAAGCTTCATTTCTAATAGATTCGCATTTGTTATTGCAAGAAACAGCAGCATAAATAGTGAAAGAGAAGACTATCTACTAATATGTCCTATTGATCTATTACAAAATTCAGATAAAATACAATTGAAAGACTTATCATTGCATAAATCAGTTTATTTTAACAGGGAGAAGCTAATAGAATTTAATGGAGTACTTAAGCGAATGATTATAAACTGGGATGAAGAAATAGGAACTGATGAGATGATATGTTATTCATATAATATGTATGAAGAGAAGAGTTACATTAAATCTAAAGAAATCGGGTGGCAAGGGAGTAAAGCCAATATAGAGACAAAGTATGAATATGAGTTAACTCTTGAATATCAAAAATATTATACAAAAAAATCATTAAGCAATAATGACGCATTAGAAAGAGTTTTTTTTATTACCGGAAGATATATTGAACCTCTTACAATATATGATATTGAAACAATATTGGAATTAGAGAAAATACTTGAAAAAGCTTTGGATGAATTGCCAGAAGAGACAATCCCGGAAGAGATTGATAAAGTGGAGACTATGAAAGCTAAGATATGAGATTTTAGATATGAATGGGAGGATATAATACATGACAAGATTGAGAGAGTAAACTGAAGTGTATAAAAAATTAGAGTATACTTGTATAAGCAGGGAACAGTGGAGGTTGAAAATGAAGAAGATTATATTTGGAGCATTATCAGTTTTATTTATTTTAACTGGTTGCGGGGATAAGACAACAGAATCAGTCCTTGAAATCGAAGGTATGGCATTTGTTAAAGGTGGAAGTTTTGAAATGGGTGATCATTTTAATGAAGGAGGTGATGAGGAATTACCGGTTCATGAAGTTACGATTAACAGTTTCTATATTGGAAAGTATGAGGTAAAGCAGGGTGAATATGAATCAGTGATGGGTAGTAATCCGGCAAATAATCACGGAGTAGGTGATAATTACCCAGTCTATTCCGTAACTTGGATTAATGCGGCAGAGTATTGCAATACTTTGAGTATTCTGTATGGACTAACACCTTGTTACAATCAATCTGACTGGAGCTGTGATTTTAGTGCAGATGGTTACAGATTGCCAACAGAAGCAGAATGGGAGTATGCAGCACGCGGAGGTATAAACTGGACAGATGATTATAAATATAGTGGAACTACTATCATGCTGTCAAATTATGCTTGGTTTGGTGGAGAATTGAATAGCCCAAGACATGAAGTTGGGACTAAATTTCCAAACCAGCTTGATATTTATGATATGAGTGGAAATGTTTGGGAATGGTGTTATGATTTGTATTCGGAAAATTATTTTCAGTCCAGCTCAGTAAATAACCCGATTGGACATGTAATTCGGGCTAACCATGTGATACGTGGTGGCTGCTCGACTAACGATGCCCATTCGTGCCGTGTTGCGAGACGAGGTTACGAATGCGCAAACTCCGGTCGTAACTGTATAGGCTTCCGTATTGTGCGAAGGTTGCTATAAATCTTGAGTTGGGGTATGATGAGCAGAAAAACTTCTAGTGAAATTTATAGTGTGGTTTATTCTTAAAAGGAAAAACAATAAAAGATGAGGTTATGATAATATGGTCGGTATAGACGGTATGGACAAAATTGATGGAGAAAGAAGGTAATGATAAAATATTTAAAGGAGTAACCTATGAAAGGGTATTATCTAATTAGCTATGAAATCAATGACTATGTAAATGGAATTGAAGGTCTTATTAAAGGTGTTGAAGAGGGATTAGAAGGTTATAAACATGTTCGGATAAATGCTTCAACCTGGATTATCAAAGTTGAAGGTGATATGCCAGGAGAGCATATGGGAGAAGAAATTCATGAGCGAGTCGCAACATTTTATCACAATGTTATGATTACTCACGGCATTATTATCCGAATAAGTGAAAAAGATTTGCTTGAAGCTTATCATTTTACTGGAAAAGAAACAGAGGAATTGATACTAAAATTAACTAAAGATCAAAGTTAACCTCTATTGGTTGGTCTGGATTAGAATTAAGGAGGAATCAAAAAGAGAGGCTGGGTGAAATGTTTGTGGGGAATTGGGAAGTATTTTGAAAAGAGAGGTTATTGACTAAATGGACAGGATGGACATGATGGATGGTAACAAGTGATAACGATGATTGATAGATCAAGTAATTTGGGGGATGGATGATCTTGTTAATAATTATAATGATTATAGCGTGCATCATTGAGCTTTTTGTGGGATATCTACCAGATGAATTTTATAATAATTCAACATCATTGTATTTCTTTAGTGCATTATTGCAGGCTAATGCTGCACTATTTTCAATTTATGGTGTTTTTGTAATATTCAAGTTGCAAGGTTTGAAATCAACAATAGACGCTTATATGATAGCATTTTTGCAAAATAAAGGAATGTCAATAAATTCCGAAGAAGTTTTAGATTTTGAAGTTATGAATATTGAAGATAAGAGAAAACACATAGAAAAAATATCCAAAGATAATACTAGAAAAAAATATTTAGAAGCCTGGTTAAAAAAAGAAAATAAAATAGAAGCAACAAAAAAGGGTATAAAAAATATAATTGGATGTATAGCTATAATTATCATCTTAAATGCAATGGGGCTGATAAGCGCATTTACGATAAATAAGTTAGGGGTTAGGATAGAATTTACAGTGCATACGGTATTTTTGATATCAGAGATAATGTTGTTAAAAACTCTGGTTGGATCAATAAATAAATTGTTAAAGGATGATATGGGAGAAGTTAAATAATAAGGAGTAAGAAAATGAAGAAAATAGGTATCATTATCATAATTTTGAGTTTGATAATTATTAAAATGATTGCATCTGAAAAATCAAGTTCAAATGAAATTACAGGCAATCAAATAAATCAAGAAGATATTACCAATATGGATGCTGGTGAATTATGGTTATTAGGTTATAATTATGAGAATGGAGATGGAGTTGTTAAAGATATAGATAAAGCAATATATTATTATAAATTAAGCGCAGATAAAGGGAACACATCAGCACAAAAGGGTTTAGGAAAATTATATTATTATGGGGATGAAATAAAGCAAGATTATGAGGAAGCCGTGAAGTGGTATAGATTAGCAGCAGAGCAAGGAGAACCTGCTGCACAATTAGTTCTAGGTATTTGTTATGATATTGGGCCAGGAGTTGTACAAGATTATGAGGAAGCTGTGAAGTGGTATAGATTAGCAGCAGAGCAAGGAGAACCTGCTGCACAATATTTTTTAGGTTTATGTTATGATAATGGAGAAGGAGTTATACAAGATAAAAATGAAGCTGTAAAGTGGTATAGATTAGCGGGTGAACAGGGATACCCTGATGCGCAATACTTTTTAGGGCTATCCTATAGTATTGGACAAGGGGTAGATCAAAGCTATATGGAAGCTGTAAAGTGGTATAGATTAGCGGGTGAGCAGGGATACCCTGATGCGCAATACTTTTTAGGGAAATCCTATAGTATTGGACAAGGGGTAGATCAAAGCTATATGGAAGCTGTAAAGTGGTATAGATTAGCAGCAGAAAATGGAAATGTACAGGCTCAATTTAAACTGGGATATTGCTATGATTTCGGACAAGGGGTAGATCAAAACTACATGGAAGCAGTTAAGTGGTATAAATTGGCTGCAGAGCAAGGAGATGCACAAGCTCAATTTAATTTAGGATTTTGCTATTATGTGGCAAAAGGAGACATACAAGACTCTAAGGAAACTATTAAATGGTTTAGATTAGCATCAGAGCAGGGGTTAGCGCAAGCACAATATTTATTAGGATTTTTTTATGAAGATGGGAAGGAGATTGATCAAGATTATAAAGAAGCAGTAAAGTGGTATAAATTAGCTGCAGAGCAAGGTTTAGCAGAAGCTCAATACAGTTTAGGAGGATGCTATATTGACGGACAAGGAGTAATTCAGGATTATAAAGAAGCTGCTAAATGGTATAAATTAGCTGCTGAACAAGGACAAGAAAATGCACAATATAATTTAGGAATATGTTATCAAAACGGACAAGGAGTAATTCAGGATTATAAAGAAGCTAAGAAGTGGTATAGGTTAGCGGCAGAACAAGGAGTAGCAGAAGCACAATACAATTTAGGTCATTATTATCAAAATGGACAAGGTGTAATACAAGATTATAAGGAAGCATTTAAGTGGTTCTTATTAGCCAGCAGTAATTCAACGGGGGATTTATTTGAAGAAGCGTCTAATAATAGAGACATAATAAGGGAGGAATTGACACAAGAACAGATTGATCAGGCAATAAAGGAAGCTCAGGAGATTCAGAATAGGATTGATGAGAATGAATAATCAGGATTTTAATAATGGACTTAGAGGTCATGCGGATTTGGTGAATTATTGAATTATGTTGGAGGTTGGGGGATATTTTTTTGTGAACGGAGTGAACATGGTGAACCTGGTTAACTTTGATGATGCGGTTTGTGGTTTTGGATTGATTTTTGTGGACGTTGTGGACTTGATTGAATTATTGAATTATGTTGGGTTTGGGGGATATTTTTTTGTGAACGGAGTGAACAGGGTGAACCTGGTTAACTTTTATGATGCGGATTGTGGTTTTTGAGGTTGATTTTTGTGGACTTAGTGGACGTTGTGGACGAGGTGAATGTTGGGGTAGTTCTGGAGTGAAGTTGTTTGGAATTAAGATTATTTTAATGTGAGGATATGATGAGTAGTAAAAATTATGAAGCACAATTAACGACTGATGCAGTAAGAAAAGAAATTGAAAAATATCAGGAGTATTACGATATAGTTAAACAAGATGATTTAACATACATGTTAAAATTAAAGAATGATTGGAAAGAAATAATACCTTTAATAATCTATCTTAATAACTATATAGATGTATTAATCAATGATGTTATTAGCAAAGAAGAAAGAGAGATATCAGAATATGAGGGAATTGAAGGCGTTAAGGGTAAATTTAATATTGAGCCAAAAGAAGAAGTAGATAAACTTTTGAAGATAAGAATAATATTTGAATTTGAAGGCTTAAGATGGACTAAAGATGAAATCAATTTTGCTTTAATAGATACTATTAATTCAATGAGAGATTGGTGGGATGTAATCAGATTAGGGAAAGAAGCGATGAAAAGGCAAAATAATGTAAAATATCTAAATAATTTTAAAAGGTGCTTTGAGAAAGGTAAATCTGAAATTGAGAACAGAGAAGATTTGAATTTAACTGATTATTTAAGAGAAAATAGGATGAAAAATACAGAAGATATGTACTTTATAGTATCAGATGGAATAAAAGATAGTAATATTAAATATGGTATATCAAGATGGAGAAAAAGAAGATATGAAAATGTTACATATCTTTTCGATAAAATAAAAATTCAAATGGATTTAGGAGGTGATAAATTACAGGCATTAGATGGAAATAAAGATGTGGTTTCGGATAACTCATTAGAAATTGCTCCCCACATAATAAAAAAGATAGAGAAACTAATGACATTCAAAAGATTTATTAGATTTGATGAAAAATCATCATTAGCAGATTTTAAAGCAATTGAGAGTTACATATTTGGAAAATATAGCTATAAGGATGGACATATTATTGTAGGGTTAACAGACATAAAGGAACTGGCGATATTTTTTAAGAAAAGATATCAATATTTATATTATGCAACTGATTTGCAATATAGGGATAATATTAAGTTCAAAGTTAATGAGTGCAGTATAAAATTTGATGAGATGTTCAAAGCATTAAATGTAGAAGCAACTGGCTCTAATAGTCATATACCAGCAGAGCAGACGAGGTTAATGTATTGTAACCAAGAATTTTATATTTATTCCGATAAATACGTAACAATATTTAATTATGATGGAATAGGGCAATGGAATGAGAAGTGCATTAATGAGATGTTGAATTATGAATTGAGGAAAAATGGGGATATAGGCAGGGATTCATTATTGACGAGGGAAATCACTGCATTTGAAAAAGCAGGAAAAAATCAGAATGGACAGCAAGATAATGAAGGATCAAAGAGAGAGGATAATGTTGATAAAGAGTTGCCAAAGGATTTTGAAGAAGTAATTAAAAATGCTCATTTAGAGCAAAGAGAAAATGGTATTATTAGAGTGCTCTATTACATTGTAAAAGATAATCCAGAAGGCAATATTAAAGAAAGAGTTAATGAAGTATGCAAAAAGCCAAATAATAAAATAGATATAGGGGCTTATAAAGGAGAAGATGGGGAAGAGGGGAATGAAAAAAGAGACTATAGTAATAATCTAAAAAGTTGGGTAAAATCATTAAAAGGAAAAGAAAAGAATATATTTGATGAAATTGCACTTCAAGAGGATGCAGAGGCATATTTTAAAAAGTATAAAGACATGACTCCAGGCGAATTTATAAATAAAGTTAATTTTAAGGTGATCAAAAAAATATACAAAGAGCTAAAAAAAGCAAGCAAATAAACTGATTAAGAGAAGGAATTAGAAAGTATAAGGTACAATTTCGGGGTACAATATTCTTGTACAAAAAAAATTATATTAGCACTAAATTACTAAATAACCAATTTATAATAATTTATAATAATTTATAATTAAAATTAATTATACTTTTAAGTACAATGAAGTAGATGCTTGACATATAAAGAGATATGGTCTAATTTAATAACGGTTATTGAAATTGGCAGGCAATAACAAGAGCTAAAATATAAGAAACTGCCGAAAATTGGAGGTAAATATGGCGTTAAAAATTAGACGCAAAGAAGGTCTCTTCTTCCTAGTGGAAAAGGATGAGGAAATCCCCGTAACCCGAGATGTTTTTTTTATGGCAGTTCGCGACAAGATCAAGATGGTCAATGAAACAGGTGATCATAGAAATTTTCCCTATAGTGAAATTCTCAGTGTATTAGAATATCTATTATTAGATGAAAATTTACAATTTAAGAATCAAAAAGCGAGGTAAGCCTATGATTATTAAAAGACGATGTGATATGGTTTATGAAGCCCTTAAAAGCGGCAATATCACTCAGGTAGTGTCTCGTAGGGAATACTTTGAAAAGCTGCTGGAGCAGCTATTGAAAAATGATCCTCCGAAAAGTAAGGATCAATTAAAGATGGAGCTAATGCGCTATTTCAAACAAGAGATTGATAGTGACGAATATGTCATCGAAAGCAATGGTGATCTGCCTTTGGATGAGATGATGAAATGGCAGGCTGATGAAGATGTAGATTGTTTAGCTATTATCGGGAGGGTTGTTTGATGAAGGTTTTAAACGCAATTAACGCAGTGATTCAGGCGGGAATTGCTGGATATGATGAATTGTTTGTTGTCGTAAGTATGGTAGAGAGCTGGAATCCCTGGCTTAGTTTGGATATCGGTTCTTTGTGTGTGTTAACCAATAAAATAAAGGCAGCTGGAAAACCAGCTGCCAGGAAAGTTGATATCAACTCTCACATATGCAATGTCGAAGTTGAGATTCAGATTATTTTCTGGCAAGGGTTTTCTACTGCTGAGGAGCATTTATGCAACGATTAAAAAATGACGTAACAGAAGAAGTGCTTACCGAGAAACGTGTAGCTGACATTCTGGGGGTGGCTGTCAGTACGGTGAAAGAGTATCGTAAAAGAGGCTTATTGAGAAGTTATCGACCTGTGAAAGCGGTGTACATCTTTTATGCCGATCTGGTGGACTTTATAGTGAGCAATGAAAACATCAACACTGCAATAGGAGGAATAACGAATGCCAAAGAATAAACTCCATGATTTATCCAGAACTATTATTGACCGAGGGTATTTGAAGCATTTAAAGTACTTACATGCTGATAGTAACAAGGGTTCTTGGTACTACTACGACGGGAAAAAATGGGTTGAGGATTGTGCCAAAGAGCATGAGATTTCAATTAAGAGCTTCTATATTGATCATATTGATTTTAAACCTACCGACGCAGATTATATCACTGACCTGCCGAAACTTAGCTCCTGTCAACAGTGGAATAACATCCTCAGGATAACCCGTACGGAGCCGGAAATCAGTTGTGTTACAGATGATTTTGATGCAAAACTTGAACTGCTTAATCTTGAAAATGGCACTTATGACCTGGCAACGGCTGAATATCGCGAGCACAGAGCCTGTGATATGCTGACCAAGCTTATGGGAGTAGAATATATACCAGAAGCCAAATGCACCCGCTTTATTAAGTTTATGGATGAGGTGTTTTCTGGGGATACATCAGTGATTGAATATTTACATCGTTATCTGGGTTACTGCTTGAGTGACAGTACTGCGGAGCAGTGTTTTCTATTCTTCTGGGGTTCAGGTAGTAATGGTAAGAGCGTTCTAACGGAACTATTATACCACATATTTGGTGATTTCGGGAAGAAAATATCTAATCAGGCAATCACGTATAGTCGTCGGGGTAGTGAAAGAGATCGCCAGGACCAGATCAAAGCCAGCTTGAAAAACGTCCGTTTGGCGTTCGCAACAGAGACGGGGCAGAATATGCGCCTGGATGAAGCCGCAGTCAAAGATATGACAGGTGGTGAGACAATCATAGCAAGAGATTTGTATGCCTCTTACGAGAGCTTTACGCCGGTATTCAAGCTAATAATGAGTGGAAATTATCAGCCTGAGATCGTGGGAACCGACCTGGGAATCTGGCGCAGGATACGGCTGATTAGTTTTAACAGAACATTTCAAGGTGATGATATTGACCCACAATTATTGAATACGTTGCTTAAAGAGCGTAATGGTATATTTCAATGGATATTGGAAGGATACCATCTCTGGAAAGAATCTGGTTTGGGTGAATTGCCTGAATCAATAAGGGATGATATAGCTGATTACCGTTCAGATATGGATATCCTCGGGCAATATATTGAAGAAAAGTTGGTTCAAGAAAGCACAGCAATCACAGAAACAGAGGTGATATTCAATGATTACCGGAACTGGATGGAAGAAAATGGGCATTCAAAAATCGTAACTAAAAGGAAGCTGACCAGCGAGTTGATGAAACGTGGATTTGTCAGGGATAATACTAATATTCATAAGCCTAAGTTTATTGGAATAGGATTATTGGCTGCTTAAAACAATTAACCTCAGGCGTGGGGCATAATGCCCTGCGCCTTACAAATTACAGGAGGCATTATGCCAAATAATAGGGAATATGATAAGAGATATGATTATAGATTGATTAAGCAGCAGGTGAGGTTGGCTGATATTCTGAGAGATTATGGGATCGAACTCAATAGAAATGTGGATAAACAGATGGTGTGCTGTCCATTTCATGAAGATAAAACGCCATCCATGAGTATTGACACTCAAAGAAATATGTTTAAATGTTTTGGCTGTGGAGCTGGGGGTAGTGTGCTTGATTTTGTGCGATTACAAGAGAATTGCAGTTTGAATGAGGCAGCGAAGATATTAGGGGACAAGTATCTGAGCGGGTTGCCGGGTGAATTATTGAATTATCGGAGTGGAAATCGGGAAGTCTTGCAAGAATCGAAGGGGGGAAGAGTAGAAGAGTCGAGGAGGAGACTGGGTGAAGGGGTGGGGGGGAGAAAAGAGGAAGAGACAGGAGACGAAGAAACGAAGGGGCGAAGAGGCGAAGGGGGGAGGGGGCGACAAATACAATATGCCGTCAATGATGATGATATGCGGATTTATAAGCGGCTTTATACGATATGCGGATTGAGCGAAGAAGGTCGGAAATATCTGGTTGATGAGCGGGGTTTTAATGCTGAGCTGATTAAGAAGTCAAGAATTGGGTCGATTGACAATATTGCTAAGGTGGAATGCCTGCTAAAAAGTGAGTTTAGTGATGAGCAGCTTGATCATGCAGGGCTCTTATACTACAAAAAGAATTTAATCTTTTTTGATAAGGGACTGCTGATATTTTACTGGCTTGGTGATGAGATAGTTTATGTGAACCAGCGTAAGTATCCCGGTTACAAGGGTCAAAAATATAACAGTCTGCTGGGTAAAGCCAAGCATTTTTATTGTTTGAACCCTGATAGTGATAAATTGACAGTTGTGGAAGGTGAGATAGATGCCTTAGCCTATAATATGATAACAGGCGATGACAAGGTGATAGCCTGTTGCGGGGTTGGAAATGCCAGGGCTGATAAGCTTGATAACTATCTGGGTCAGATGGGTTATGCTCGAAGGAGAAAATACCGGTTTTTGCTTGATAGTGATAAGGCTGGCAGGAAGGCAGTGGATGCGCTGGTGAAAGCTGGGGAAGATGCTTTTACTGTGGATGATTATTGCTTGAAAGCAGGGCTGGGAAGTGGATTTAAAGACTTTGGAGAAGTGATTGCAAGTGTGAGAGGTGTTGGTCTTGCAGGGTAGGGTTGGGGGCGAAGATAAGAAGATGCGACGATGTGACGATGTGACGATGCGACGATGTGACGATGGGACGATGGGACGATTGGGGGGGGGATAATTGAAAATTGAAAATTGAAAATTAAGTGTAATGTAATCCAAGACTAGGGATGGGGGAATCGACGATGGGAAGATGGGAAGATGTGACGATGGGAAGATGCGAAGATGGGAAGATGGGACGATGGGACGATGCGAAGTCAAATCGTCTTATAGTCTTATAGTCCCCACTCCAGCCTTCAGGCAGTAGGGTTTTGTTAGTAAGGATTTAATTTTTCTTCGAGGGTTTTCACCTTGTCACGCAGTTCTTTGATGCGAAATTCTCTGCCGATGAAAAGCTTATTGAAATTTTTAAGTTCTTCATTTTTTGTTTCGAGGTCAAGAGTTCGTTCTTTGATGAGTTCTTCGAGATGGTTTTGATAATCATGGAGTTTTTTTTCATAATTTTTACGGTCAGTGATATCGGTGATAAAGGCGAAAATGGCATAAAACTGATGATTATCATCAACCAGTTTAGTGGATTTTATTAAGCAGGGCAATTTTTCACCGGATTTTGTATTAATAAAAACTTCAAAGCTTTGGTGGGGTAATTTCTGCAGTTCCTGGAAATTATCGAGTAAAATCTGATAATTTTCAGAGTCGAGGAAATCCTGAGGAGTTTTACCGATAATTTCCGGTCTTGAGAAGCCCAGCATCTGGCAGAGGGAGTTATTAACTTCAATGGTGATCCTTTCTGCGTCAATCATCCAGAAACCTTCGGAGGTGGTATTGATCAGAAGCTTATATTTCATTTCACTGATTTTAAGAGCTTCTTCGGAGATTTTACGTTTATCGATCATTTTATTGGCAGCAGTGGCGATTTGTTTAAATTCGGGATAATGCAGTTCCTTGAGATCAATATTCTGATAGTTGTCGGAAGCATTAACAAAGAATTGAGAGAAGGAGTTAATATTTTTTTTAATATTGGCAGAGAAGTGCTTGATAATGAAGAAGCAGATGAGGAAATAGGCGGAAAGAATGAGTAAATAGCTGAGGATTTTCGTTTGGAGAGCTTGGCGGAGGAGTTTTTGTGAGTAGGCAAGCTGGTTATTAATATCTTCCAGATAGACACCGGTGCCGATGATCCAGTCAAGTTCTGGCACAGCGTGGGAGTATGAGATTTTGGGACTGAGCGTAAGCTGATTAAGTTTTTGCCAGGAATATTTAGTATAAACACCGGCAGTAGAGTCAAAAGCTTCATGCTGTTTTTGGATAATTTTCACACCGTTTGGGTCGGTAAGATCCCAGACGTTTCTGCTGCCAATAGTGATTTTGCCGTTTGAGAAAAGGGGTTCGCCATTTCGGGCAGAACCAAAGAAATAGCCATCATTACGGTATCGAAGGTCTATGAGTTGAGAAATGATGTAGTTTTTGAGTTCGGGCATGGGCATTTTCAGGTCAGGTGCTAATTGTTCATTAAATTTAAC
Source organism: Candidatus Cloacimonadota bacterium (assembly GCA_021735645.1). Lineage (GTDB taxonomy): Bacteria > Cloacimonadota > Cloacimonadia > Cloacimonadales > TCS61 > Stygibacter. The sequence continues at coordinate 39,373 of JAIPGP010000017.1, read as the reverse complement.
TAAGCCCTGGATATAGAAAATCACTCTTTCGACTTCGATTTTGATCAAATCCTTCTGTTTAGCGAGAGATTCTGATTGCAGCAGGTCAATTTCCTGGCGATAGTTATGATAGGAGTGAAAGATTTCCAAACCACTGAGGATAAGTATCAGGAGAGTGACACTAAGGATCATCGTAAGGAATATCTTACGAATCAGGCTAAGTTTTTTGATTTTTTCTTTCATTTTTGGTTTTCCATGCTTTTAATTTTATCCCGGAGTTCTTTAATACGGAATTCGCGATCTTGAAATAGTTTCAGGTAGTGCTGAAGAGTTTTGTTTTTTTCTTCCAGTTCAAGAGTTCTATCGATCACCAGTTGTTCCAGTTGCTGGCGATATTTTTTTAATTCCTGTTCATTTTGGATTTGGAGTGTAATATCCTCCAGAGTAGCAATCATACATTGCAGTTCTCCATTTTCATCCAAAACGGGAGCAGCGTTGATATTGAGCAGTTTAGGAGGATTATTTCCGGTTTGGATAGAGTGCTGGATATTATAGACAGATTTCAGGGAATTTTTAACGAGGTTAAAGGGCAATTCATCTTCCGATACCGTCTTCCCTTGAAAATCAGTGATGTTCCAGCGGTAGTCATTATAAGTTAAATCTTTGATATTATCATTTGAGAAGCCCAGGATATCCCGAGCAACGTTATTAGCATAAGTGATTTTGCCAATCGCATCAGTGATAATAATTGCATTAGGATTTGTTTCGTTGATTTTATTAAGTAGCTGGTTTTTCTGGTGAATTTCTTTTTCATGTTCTCTCAGCTGGGTAACGTCACGCAGCACCGCGATCCTGCCTGAGATAGAGCCTTCAGTTTCCCAGAGTGCATGGGCATGGATTTCAAAGAAGATAACGCCTTTTAAATCTGTATTTAAACCGATTGTGTAAGGAGCGGTAGTTTTGCCTTTTATACCTTTAAAGAAATTCGATCGCGTGATATCCAGAAATCCGGGAGCAACGAGATTGAAAAAAGAGGAGCCGGTTAATTCCTGGGGATTTGCGAAGAAAAGAGCAGTTTGTGGGTTATAATAATTTATCCGGGCATTTGTATCGAGCGAAAATATTAGATCAGGGCAGGCATCAATAAAATTATGAAAACGGGACTCACTTTTAAGGAGCTGCAAGTCTTTCTTTTTTAAACTCAGGTAGATACGTGAGAGGATCAAGCCGGAGACAACGGAGAAAATCAGCAGCAGGTAGCGCATATATAGTGAGTATTTGGGGATATTCAGAAAAGTAATGTTCAGGAAAGTATCGTAGTCTTTATTTAGAATATGGAAATCCAGCAGGGAGTGAATCATCCAGAGCAGACAACCTGTGATAACTGCTGCACTGACAATGTAGGTAGTAGTAATATAGTCTTCTTCTTCTTTGGGGATAAAAAGTTTTCTGACAGGTTTTATGTGCATGAGCAGGTCAGAAATCATCAAAAGTATATAGCCAGTGATAATATGTTTTTTTGTGGCGATAGAGAGCCAGTCCATTGAGACGAAATTATTTGTGATCGAGCCGTCCCAGAAGGGCGGATTCAGCGAGATCAGCCAGCGGAAAACAGTAAAGAAACCAAACTCCACCACGAGTCGAAAAGCAGCTTCTACGATGTAGATACTTTGATACCAGTGATGAGGAGAGGATTTTCGCACATTTGCCCAATAGCCGTGCCAGACAATCCAGAGCGTGTAAACGGGAACGGAATAAAGCATGCCATAACCGTCGGAATACCAGAGATACCACATGGTCTGGCAGCCACCGGCAAGAGCGGAAAGCAAGCCATAGCGCCAGCCCCAGAAAAGAGAGACGATCAGAGGGAAAATGAGACCTATCAGGATAGTGATTTTGAAATCGGCATGAGGCAGCAGATTTAGAGCATGAAAATTTGCCCAGAAACCGAATAATCCAAATATAATGGAGAGAGCAATTCTTTTCATGATATTGCTATCTATATGATATTTTGCCATAATCTCTTACCTCACTACACAACAGACATTTTCTGATTTTTAAGATAAGCGGTCAAATAAAAAAAAGCTGAAGGTAGAAGTGAGAGGTTTCAGGAAAATTTAATGTCTTGAGAAACGAGAAAGCGAGAAAATAATCAAAGCAGACCAGATAATGGAGAATCCAATTAATTTTGGGACTTCAAATAACTCTTTGAAGACAAAAACGCCAATCAGGAACTGGAAAGTGGGAGCCAGATACTGGAGGAAACCGAGAGTAGAGAGGGGGATTTTACGGGCAGCCTGTCCAAAAAGAAGAAGAGGAGTGGCTGTGACAATACCTGCAGTAATGAGCAGTGTACTGGTGAGCAGGCTGCTGTGCAGAAAGGCTGACTGAGCAGAATTCTCCAGATGAATAAGATAAAACAGAGTTGGCAGGAAAATGATTGCTGTTTCCAGTCCCAGACTTTGGATGCCATCCAAAGGACCCTGTTTCTTGATAAGACCATATAGTCCGAAAGTGATAGTGAGTACAATAGCAACCCAAGGCAGGCTGCGATAATATACTGTGAGAAAGATCACTCCGATAAGAGCGAGCACTACAGCTATTTTCTCTGGCTTAGCGAGTTTCTCTTTCAGGAAAACCACCCCCAGTAGAACACTGAAGAGGGGATTGATGAAATAACCCAGGCTGGCATCAACAGTATGGGCATTATTGACCGCCCAGATATAGGTAAACCAGTTAGCGCTTACCAGCAGGGAGCTAAGCAGATACAAGAGCCAGAATCTGGGTTGCTTCTTGAGAATATCCAGCCATTTCCAGTTCTTTTTAAGAACCAGTATTATGATAATGAATCCCAGACTCCAGATTATTCTGTGAGCCAGTATCTCCATGGGTGGAACTTGAACGATTAGTTTCCAGTAAACAGCCAGGAATCCCCACATCAGGTAAGCAGTTATTCCCATCAGATTCCCCTTCAGAAGGTCTTTATTCATAATTATTATATTCCCTGGCGGTATGAAATAAAGCGCGGATATTAGCCAGAGGAGTGCTTTCCGGCAGGTCACAGCCAGTGCTGAGAATGAAATCAGGATAATTCTTCAGATCAGTAAGCAGGGTATTTACTTCTTTTTTTATATCTGCTGCATTGCCGGTGAGTATTAAACCTGTAGGATTCAGGTTACCCATCAGGATGATTTGAGTGGAGAGGTCTTCTATCAATGCAGGCAGGCAGATACCGGTATGCGGTGAATCGAGAGAGAGAACATCTGCACTGGTGGCTGCCATTTGCGGCAGGATTGGCTTTGTATTACCGCAAATATGCAGGACAGTATCTAGATTCAGGTTCTGGCTGGTGAAAATGAGAGGAGAGAGATAATCCAGAGAAAATTCCTGCGCCTGATCAGGAGAAAGCAGACTGGCAGTTGGCTCCAGGAAACATATTGCCTGAGCGCCAGCTTCTTTCAGATGAGGGATCAGGTCAGCAAGTTTTGTCTGGCAAACCTTGAGCAGATCATGTACAGATTCGGGATTAAGCAGCAATGCGAGAGCCAGTTTATCTATACCCATCACCATGCCGGCAAAAGATATCGGGCCACAGAGATAGGCACAGAGAATCTGATCATTTGAAATTGATTTACTGAGATGCTGCAAAGTAAGCAGATATTCAGTCAGTCTGGCGGAATCAAGCAGTTCTCGTTTCTCTAATTGAGCCAGCAGCCGGGGAGAATAATCTCCGGCAATTTCTGCTTTGAGTGGGATAGCATGAAAAACTGATTTCCTGCCTAAGGCATGCACTTCGCGAGAAAGGTCCATCAGCGGAAAGACGATATCCGGCTGAAAATTATCTACCAGAGCCATGATAGTATCATAATGAGCAGTGTGCTCCAGTTGGGCTTTAAGTTTTGCACTGGCTGTGTACTGGAGACCGATGTAGCCCATCAATGGAGCAATTATCCTCTTGCGTTTCAGGTATTGATCCCTGATAAGTTTTTTTAGCATTATTGTCCTTTCCGGTTTTTCAGGCGTCTGTAGCAGCTTTTATTATCACAGAAGGCACAATGATAAGGAATTTTTATTACATTTTTGCCTAATCCGATAATACCGCTTATACTCTTTAAAGGTGTCATCAGACAAGAAGGCTGCAATTTTACCCAGTCAAAATCGGCTGGCAGGAGATGAAAAAGCTGATGCTGCTCATCTACCAGCCATTGGCAGTAGCCGGGACTGAAGCGGTTAGTACATTTTTCAGCCCGGATCATTGCCTGCATAGAAATCTGTTCTTCCAGCAGGTCTACGGCTTTTTCCACCATCAATGAACCGATAGTATCTATCACGAAAGCTTGAAGCATATCTATCTGCTGAACGAATTTTATCCAGAGATCAAAATCACTGCCGAGTGTGGCAAGGAATACTGCCAGCGAAGTGACGTTCTGGAGCTGGCTCATTATTATACTGCCCGGCTCAAACAGCAATCTATTTTCAAACAGGATGTTAGACTGGGTTTTGATGGAATCTTTGGGCAGCATGATAAATCCAGCCTGAACCCTAGTATGTTTCCTCACCTGCTGCAGAGTGTCATTGATCAAGTCAGAAAGATAATGATCTGCCAGAGGGATACTATACCCCATCTCAATGAGGATAAGAGAAATATCAGGCAGCAGACTCTCTGTTGAGAATCTGAAAGTTTTATTTATCATAAATTGCCTGTCAAGTGCTTTGACAGACTATGAGGATCAGGAAAATAGCCGTCAGCACCGATTTTATCAGCAAAATCACTGGTTAGTGGAGCTCCACCGAGATAGATTTTTGTCTGGGGGAATGCCTGCTTAATAGTAGTAACGGATTTCTCCATTTCTCTCATAGTAGTAGTGAGTAGAGCACTCATGCAGATAATGCTTTCCGGGTGCTCATTTAGAGAAGCCAGAAACTTTTCTTTGGTCACATCCACTCCCAGATCAAATACTTCCCAGCCGGCTCCTTCCAGCACCATGCACACAATATTTTTTCCAATATCATGCAGATCCCCGGCAACTGTACCAATGATAACCTTGCCTTTTCGGAGTACTGCACCATTGTCAAAATAGGGTTTCAACAGTGTCATGGCAGCTTTCATAGCTTTGGCAGCGATCAGTATCTCGGGGATAAAAACTATGCCATCAGCAAACTTTTTACCAATCCTGTCCATACCCGGCATCATACCCTGTTTTAGTATAGTATCCGGTGGACAATTCATTTCCAGAAGCCGGGAGGTGAATTCATAAGCTCCCGGTTTTCCCTTTAGATCAGGGGGATAAGGTGATGTTTCATTTTCTTTACCACGCTCAATTGCTATACTCAGATCAAACAGTAATCTTTCCATTAACTCTCCTGCCATTTTTATTTTCCTGCAACTGCTTTTGCCATAGCTTCTATATTCCGGGGCGGTACATCAGGCAGAAGAGCTTCGTGGCTGGGACTTATCACTACAGAAGGGCCCAGCACGCTTTTTATTCTATTTACTTCTTTTATCACGTCATCCGGTGAGCCGTTCACAAGTAAATCCTGAGTATCGATAGCTCCAATAAAGGCAACTTTACCGGAGAAATGCTGCTTAAGTGTATCGGCGTCCATATCAGCTGCCTTTGCCTGCAGGGGATGAAAAGCATCTACCCCCAAAGCAATCAGATCATTCATCACGCGAAAGATAGAGCCGCATGAATGCAGAATTATCTGTTTATGATATTCCTTTCCTAATTCTGTTAACTTCCTGAAATAGGGATAAATAAACTCAGTAAAAAGGGCAGGACTAACCAGGATATCATGCTGGCTGCCAAAATCATTTCCAAAGAAGAAGCCGTCTATCAAATCCCCGCATTCTTCAAAACAGAGTCTGTTTGCTGCCAGATAATAGTCTATCAAGTGCTGCGTAACGGCATGTACTACTTCAGGATGAGTGTACATTTTCAGAAAATAGTTTTCCATGCCAAAGATATCACAGGCTTCATGGAAAAAGGGACTCCACAATCCACCAGCCCGATAGAAATCACCCGCATTTTCCAGAGTTTCTTTATAGCCAGTAAAATCCAGATATTCCGGTTGGGGCCAGTTAAAACTTTCCACTTCATCAATGTTGATGGTATCAGCAAACACACCACCTTCAGAAAGGGTTTTCCCGGGTCTTTGCATGTCAAATACCGGTTTGCCTTCCGGATGCTGATACGCGTTCCAGGGACATATCCAGCGGAAATCGTCTTTCAGAAGCAAACGCAGTTCTTCCTCGGTAGAAGTGCCAAAGTAATCATGCAGTCCAGCCCAGGAATCAGGATGGGGATTTCCCAGCCAGAAGCCACAGCGGTCAGCTTTTTCACCTGCTAAAATCCTCGTGATTCTTTCTCTGGAATTCATGTTTTATTTTAGTTTCTTTATGATGAGATCAGCAATACCCATATTATAACCAGTTGTAGAGAAGATCAGATTATTCTCTTCATCCAGCACAAATAGAGCCGGATAGTTTTCAGCAGCCAGTTCATTTTCTAATATCGGTTTGCCATCTAACAGGATAGCGTCAATAAGGTCTTTATTACCGTTCAGGTCTCTGATAGAGCGTTTTTCTGAATAGATATAAAGCCGGGCGTTCAGCTCAGTAAATTTTGCCAGCTTTTCCTGCAGGAATCTGGTAGTATGATTTTCCGGTTCACTGCTTTTCCTGCCGCGGATCATAACTATCTTCTTGCCTGCAAAAGGATTTTCGGTTACGATGTTACGCACTGCTTCCAGAGTAGTTTCCTGCCAGTTTGTGCTCATATCCAGATATTCTTTGGGAGTGGTCATATCAAGCTTGATTTCCTGTTCTGCTTGCGTAAGTGAGCGGATTGCCACAGTAGCATCACCATTGCTATTACGGACAGCAGCTTCAATATGAATGGTTTCGGCATCAGTAACCCGGTACTTGCCTTTATAAAGTAAAGAATCATTTTCACCATCGAACCAGGTGGGGTAGAGGTAGCCGTCCGCATTCAAGCTGGCAACCAGAAAGTTCTCATAAGGTTCAGCTTTCACTTCCACTCCATCCACAAAAATCCTCAAAGTAAAATTCCTCAGTTCACTGCTGGTTTCTTCCTCAGCAGCACTACTGGGTGCAGGCAGCCAGTCAGAACCGTTGTAATATTCCAGTTGTCCTTCCCAGCGGACAGGGATGCCAGCAAGTTTCAGGCTGGTATTCAGCAGCTTGGTCTGATAAAATTCCGGAATATAATGCAGGTTGAGTATTTCAGGAGGCGTGATTGAACTGGAATAATATGTCCAGACGAAATCTTCCTCTATTTCAGTGGATTCCTGTATCCAGTTATAAATATTCTGTACAGTAGTTTCCAGTTCATTATCAATAAGTGGAACGATATTCTGATAAAACTCAGCCTGCCAGCCATCTTGCACCGGACTTGCCGATCTCCAGGTTCGGGTAATACAGCCTTGTGAGAAAAGTGTGTCAGGTAAACCAAAGCGGCTGCGGCTAGCGGTAAAGATATTCACAATATCGCGTAAAGCCAGTGAATCCGGTATTTCACATAAGTCCTTGATATCCCAGGTATCTATCATCTCAGTGATTACCCATTGACCACTTTCAGATTCCTGTCCTAAGACATGCAGGAAATCATCCGCATTCGCTGCCAGTTCATCGGCTTTATCCAGCCAGGTCTTCCAGCTGTCATAATATTCGTCATCCCGGTTTTCAGCAGTTTTCACCTGATCATAATATCTGGCAAATTCGGCTGTCTGTTTCTGGGAGTTCAAGCGGTTTTTCCTTTTCAGATCAGCATTCTCACGCATCAAGTCAAAAGTTTCTGCCCAGAATACGGGTTCTTCATTATCTCGCGGATTGGAATTTGGCAGTGGAAATAGAAAACTGAAATCTTCATCAATAGTGTTATCATCACTTAAAGTAAGGCTTAGATACCGGTCTTCACCATCCAGGTTCGTAACCATTTGCCAGGCACAAAGACTGTCTTTACCTGCCATGATCAAAGTGCTACCCTTGCCCAGAGGGATCATACACTCCCCATTTATATCCGTTGTCATGTCTGTCATCTGCCAGATCCCGCCAAATGACACTGCCATTGGCATTACTGTAACTTCCTTAGCCGCTTCCCCTGACTGGTCTATCACTTTGATATGGCACTGGTAACTGTCTGTGTAATACTCTATTGAGCTGAGAGTGGTTACATTGTCTTCCTGCTTGATACTGTTTTTATGCTCATAATTACCAAAAGCTTTGGCGGTGATCAGCGTTGCTCTTTGAGTAGTGTTTGTAAACCAGGTTTTGCTTAATGAACTGGCTGGTTCTCCCAGATATTTCCAGCCGTTCGGCGTCCATACTTCTATCCAGGCATGATTGCTGTCAGTGAAATTCCAGTAAGGAGCAGAACAGCTTCTCACCGGGATTCCCACTGCTCGAGCAGCACACATATAGATGATCATCATTTCTTCACAGCGGCCATATCCTCGTTTTGCCGAGGTGAAAGCACTCTGGTCTCTGCCGTGCGTAGGCTTATAGGTCATCTGCTCCAGGCACCAGATATTTACTTTTATAGCTGCTTCCTCGATTGTTTCCAGGTTTTCCACCAGCGGTTTCAGTTCTTTGTAATAGGCAGGTCTCCAGTCTTCTAAAGGTTCTTGAGACATACGATGCGGCAGCACGAAATGCAGAAAAATAGATTTATCATAACCTGCCGTATAAGCAAATTCCTGCGATTTAAGGGCATAGCGGATATTATCCATCAGATAATCTGACCTGAGGATTGCTAAATCTGTTGCTGCACAATTCTCTAAAATGAATTCCAGATATTCCAGGGTATCTGCAGGTGTTGTTTGCAGGAGTTCCAGCAGTTCATCAGCATTTTTCCCGGCATATCGCGAGATACGATCAGTATTCAACTCAGCAAAAATACTATTAGTTAGGGTTAATAAAATAAGCAGAATAAATAATTTTCTCATCTTTCCTCTTTATATCAGTTTTCTATGTAAAATTGTCAGGTTGCCTTGATCGTTGTAAAGTTCAAATACCAGTTGCTGCCATTGCAATAATTCTCTATTTACTGTTTTTATCTCAATTTCATAGTTTTTTTCCTGTTTCACCATCGTAATATCCAGCACAGCCATACCGGCAAAGGCGGGATATTTTCCCTGATCCACCAGAACTTTCACCTGAGCAGTTGAGCTGACAAGTCCAATGATAAACAGGGTATCAGGTTTACGCTGATCTACATAATCTTCCGGTTCCTGCATTGTTATCAGAGTATTTTCTTTGATAAAGATCAATTGTCTATCCAGTGGACATTCTATAAAATGATCACCAGCGGCAAGTACTTTCATTTTGCGGTCTTCCCAACTGCCTGCCCACCACAGCAGCCATTTATCCTGCGGAAGATACACCATTCTGCCACTGACATTGGGCTTATATACCGGAGCGATCATCAGGCTGCCGCCATAGATTAACTGGTCTTCTATTTCCCGGCAGCGGGGTTCTGAAAAACTCCAGCTTAATGACTGGATAAGCGGAATATTCATACTGGCAAATTCCAGAAACTGGGAATAGAGCCAGGGCAGAAGTGCATAACGCAGCCGGATAATTTTACGTGCCTGATTCATGGTGGCTTTATCAAATTCCCAAAGCTCTTGTCTCCTGGTATGAATAGCGGAATGATTACGGAACAGGGGACTAAATACACCCAGTTGCAGCCAGCGGATCAGCAGCTCCGCCTGGCAGTTGTCGCCAAATCCGCCAATATCCGCCCCACTGTAAAAGTAACCCACCAGGTTGCAGTTTATCAGCATTTTTATATTCAGCTCTAGATGCTCCCACCAGCTCTTATTATCTCCATACCAGATACCGCCGAAACGCTGTGAACCGCTGTAACTGCTGCGGCTGAATATCAGGAAACGCTTATCAGGATAACTCTGCTGCACGCTTTCTGAAAAAGACTGCGCCATTTGAGCACCATAAAGATTATGAATTTGATCATGACAGACTGTTTTGTCTCTTTCAGGATGCTGATAGATGCTCTGATAGTCTTCCCGGCTGTTATGAAAATTGCGTATCTGCCACTGTAATCCGATCAAATCAACTTTATCTAATGCCTTGTTATCTGCTGCTGCCTGCAATTTATCATATACACCCTGCTGCTGGTAATTTGTATAAAAGATTGCCGGCTCATTCATATCATTCCAGAATCCTTCAATCCCCAGCTCAATAAACTTCTTATATAAATTGCCCCACCAGTTACGGGTTGCGGCATTACTAAAGTCCGGCAGATGCGTAAGCCCTGGCCACACTGCTGCCTGAAAATCTTCTCCCTGCTCATCAGTGCAGAAATATTTATGCTTTTTGCCCTCTTCATATACAGGATAATCAGACTCAATTTTCACCCCCGGGTCAATGATCGGGATCAGGTGAAAACCTTTATCTCTCAATTCTTTCACGAATCTGCCAAAATCAGGAAACCTCTCCTCATTAACCGTGAAGACCTTATAATCCTGCATATAATCAATATCAAGATAGATGGCATCACAGGGAATACCAAGCTGTCTGAACTTATTTGCTACTTCCTCTACTGACTTCGCTTCCGGGTAGCTCCACCGGCACTGCTGATAGCCAAATGCCCACTTAGGCGGCACATACACGCCACCGGTAAGTTCCAGATAACTGGTTACAATATCCTGCCAGCGGTTATCCTGCCAGTGATACAGATCAAAATCGGCTGAACCTACTGTTATTTCCAGAATATCTTTATCAGAAAAACCCACATCAAAGCTGATTTCTCCCGGATAATCAATAAAAAGCCCCTCATTATACCTGCCCTGGATAATTATAAATGGGTGTGAGCCGTACAGCGAAAGTTTATCTGGCGTATGCTCCGGTATATCAGTATTATAAGTTATATATTTCCTGCCACGTTTATTGATCCCACCCAGTTGCTCACCCAGTCCTATCACAATATCATCTTTTTGCATGCGGTAACGCAATATAACAGAAGCAGAGGATTTAGTCAGCTTAAATCCAGGCAATTCGTCTATTTGCAGAAATTTTACCGGCTTCTCAATTACTGCTCCGGTTGAAAAGGGATTGCCAAAACGGTATGATTTCATCTCAGCTCCTGAGTTTTATATTGTATGCCTCTTTCGGGATCACATTACCGATAATGCGTGAATGCTCAATTCCAGCATCGAGTAGTTCCTTAATAAGCTGCTCTGCCTTAGCTTCTCTCACGCTCAGCAGTAACCCGCCAGATGTTTGAGGATCAAACAGCAGCATCTTATGGCTGTCTGCCAGTTCAATCTCTATCTGGCAGAATTGACCATAATATTCTTCATTTCTATACGCTCCAGCAGGGAATAATCCATACTCAGCCAGATCATAGGCTGATTTTATTGTGGGGATTCTGCTGTATTCCAGCTCGATGGAAGTATGCTCTCCTGTCATTTCATTCAGATGACCCATTAAGCCAAAACCGGTTACATCAGTCATGGCATTCACTCCAACCCGTATTGCCACTTCGGATGCATATTTATTTAAAAAACTCATCTGAAATGCTGCTTCTTTAATAGTTGCCTCATCAGCCATTTCACCTTTGATAGCAGTAGATATCACGCCCATACCCAAAGGCTTGGTGAGGATGAGAATGTCGCCTGGCTGTGTGGTATTATTCCGCAGATATCTGTCAGGATGCACGATGCCGGTCACGCTCAAACCATATTTCATCTCGGCATCTTCAATAGTATGTCCACCTAATATCACGCCCCCGGCTTCCTTCACTTTTGCTGCCCCGCCTGCCAGTATTTCACGTAATATCTCCAAAGTGAGATGGCAATTATCATAAGCCACAAAATTCAAGGCTGTGTGCATTGTGCCACCCATCGCCCAAATATCACTCATGCTGTTTGCTGCTGCTATTTGACCAAATACAAAAGGATCATCCACCACCGGCGTGATCACATCAAGGGTCTGCACAAGTGCCTGCTCCGCATTGAGTCTATAAATACCGGCATCATCACTGCTGCCGGAACCCAGAAGCAATTGCTCATTTGAGGGTAGTTGTAAACCCTGCATCAATTTATGTAAGTCCCCCGGACTTAGCTTAGCTGCTCAGCCGGCTGCTTTTACGTATTGTGTTAGTGAAATCTTCTTCAAGTATATCCTCCTTCCAGAGATTTTGTGAAAGAAAATGATTAACTATTTTTTTTGTCAATCGATATAGGAATATCTCTGCAATTATCTTGACAGATAATTCATACTTCAAAAAGTCTCCTAATTCAGTCGGGATGTAGCGCAGTCCGGTAGCGCGCTCGGTTCGGGGCCGAGAAGTCGGAGGTTCAAATCCTCTCATCCCGACCATTTTTTCAGATATTAATAATGGAATAGCAATCATACAACAGCCAATCATTAGAATAGGTATAATAATTATAATTCAGTAAACAACAAAGTTTATAAATTGAAAGCCGAAAAAAATCATTTCATACCCACAGGGATGGTACAGGGAATCGCTTGCATCTGAATAATAACCCCCACTGGAAATTTATCTATTTTTATATTCAATTGCGTAAATTATGAAATAAAGATGTACAACAAAAAGGTGAAGAACTGGAAACTAAAAGTTCAGCATATCAAGAAGACATAGTATTACAAATTAATCCAATCGTCTTTATTCTATTCCTTAAAGAATTCACTGAAATCATTTATAGTCTTTGTTAAATACTGGATGAGATCATCTATTATCTTTGTTTTGTGATCAATAGAATCTTCCGTGAGCTCATTTAAGTTATAAGCTTCCTTTATACTGAATACCAGGCTTTTTATCATATTAAGTGGCTGTTTCCATTGCTGAACTATATCGGCAGTCTTATCATTGATCGATGCCAGGGGCTGTTGACCCGTAAGTTGATTCTCTTTAAGACCCTTAGATTTAAAAGCATTTTTTAATTGTATTTTAGTCGCAGTATCTTTGTCTAGCAGTATCTTCATTGATTCTTTAAGAAATTTATTTTGCTCAGCAATAAGTTTGTTTCTGTCCTCCAGAATTTCATTTTGATCTCGATAAAGGTTTATCTGGTGTCTTGATTCAAATTTATTTATCTCGCTTAGTTGTTCCGTGTTAAGCAATTTTTGCATAACTTCAAATAGCTTTTCATGGTAATCAACCAGTTTTTCAAGCTCGCCAAATTTTTTATAGAACGCTACCATTGCGTGATATACTTCCATTAAATCTGCCTGATTTTCCGAGTCAAGAGCTATCGTTTCTGCTTTTTGGATATATTTCAAAGCTGCCTTATAATCTTCTAAATCAATAAGAATCAATCCCTTATTGCAAAAAGGACGGATTAGATTATGGGTTGGAAGTTGTCCCTCGCTTAGCTTTATTACCTGATCAATATAGACTAATGCCTGATCAAATTCTGTGACTTTATGGCAGATATGACTCAGATTGAGCAGTACAAGTCTCCTGGCTCCAATATCATCGGCAGGTAACTCATCCAGTAAATTATGATAAATTTCCCAGGCTTGATCATATTCATGGATCATTAGATGGATTATTCCAATATTCTGACGGACAGTAAAATAGGCATTGCTGTTCAGGTTTTTTACTAATGGCATTGCCTGATTGTAATATTTCAGAGCTTTTTGATGATCTTTTAATTCATAATAGATATTTCCCAGACCATTATAGCAAGTGGCAACATCGGATAAGTTCTGTGCCGGGTCTAAGAATTTTAGAGCATTTGTCAGGTATTCAGCGGCAGTTGAAAGCTTTCCTTCCCGAACACTCCATCTGTATTTCATAATATATGATCTACCTATTGAAGCATTATGATTAAGCTCTATTCCTCGTTCTGCAAGCTTGTCTATCCAGATATCTGCATCCTGAAATTCTTTATTATAAAGAGCTGATGTGCAAATTTGCTGTAATGCTCGCAATTCCAGTTTTTCTTCCCCGGCAGTTTTGGCTTCCTCATAGGCTGTGAGAGCATGTTCTAAGCTTGCGGGAGGATCTTTCATCCTTAACAGGAATGCCAGATCAAGCCTTAAATCTATTTTTTTAGCACCTTGGGCAAGTGACATTTCTTTTTCCAGCAAATCTATTTTATCCATTTCGTCTCCTTTACTGTTAGCTATTATTAATTTTCATTAGTAATAAAGTCAACAAATTTTCTTCGCTATGAATAGTAAATTTACAAGAGCATTTCAATATCAATAATTTATAAATGATACGATGTGCATAATTATATTTCTAACTAATTACTGGTAAATCCAAAATGAAAACAACACCCTGATTAGTATTTTTTAGAGATATTTTTCCCTTAAAATGCTCTTCAATAATGATTTTGGAGATATTTAGACCAAGTCCGGTGCCGTTTTCACCTTTTGTGGTTACATAGGCATCAAATATTTTATCTATCAGGTTTTCCGGGATGGCACCACCGTTATTATAAATGGTTATGAGATTATGATCGGATTTCTTTGCCAGATCAATCCTAACTGCCGGGTGAGAAACTTCATTAGATTTTAGAGCATCAAGAGCATTATTGATCAGATAAAAAAATACCTGAGTAAGTTCATTTTGTGAACCATGAATTGAAAAATCTGCTTCAAAATCTGTAGTTACGGACACATTTTCTTTATTCAGAGCATAGCTAAGTAATGATAATGCTCTACGAACCGCAGAAGATGCGCGAAAATCTATACTATTGTCTTCTGTGAAGAAACTGCCAAAATCATTTAATGTCTGTGACAAATACTGGGTAAGTTCATCTATTTTATTAACTTTATCTTCTATATATTCCACAGTGAGTTCATTATAGCGCAGGGTATCCTTGATATTGAACATCAGGCTGTTGATTATGTTCAAAGGCTGTTTACATTGATGGGTTATCATTGCAATAATCTCATCTATAGATGACCAGCAATGCTGTAAATTTTGTACTTTGCCATTATCTTTGTCAGAATCTGTCTGTCGCTGGGCTTCAAGCTTGTTTATTTGAACAATGTTTTCTTTATGTGATAATTTATCCTTCGCAATTATCAGTTTTTCATAATATTGAATTTGACTGGAAAGGTCATCAGTCATTTTGTAATACTTAATGTAAGTCTGCATGATTTCAATCTGATCAGTTAGGTTATCAGTTGATAAAAATTTCTCTGCCTTCTGCAGATTTTCAATTACTTTATCTGGTAAATTAAGGCTGATATATACATTGATCAGGTTACAGAATGTGCGAATGAGTCCTTCGTGAGAACCGGTATGCAGTTTCAAAAAAAGTGCTTCCTGAAAATATTCTACTGCTTCTGATAGCTGGTTTGTTACATGACAGATATGACCCAGATTCTGCAAAACCATGATACGCGTAAAAAAATCCGAGTCAGATAGAATTGGAAGCAGGTCATGATATCCTTGCCAGGCTTTGGCATAATCCTTTTTTAATAAATGGAGGCTGGCAATGTTCTGCCTTAAGTTGAAACTGTTTCTCAGAGGTTTATCTTTTAATAATGCCAGTGCCTGCTGGTAATATTTCTCAGCTTTATCATATTCATCCAGCTGCAAATGGATATTTCCCAAACCGGTATAACAGGCTGATACATCGCCAGTATCTAGCTGATGATCAAGAAATCCCAGTGCCAGATTCAAAAAACGGGCAGCTTCGAGATATTGGCTATCTTGACGTGCCCAGCGATAACGGTGGATATATGACCTGCCAACTGAAAGATTATCACTAAACTCTGTGCCGCGCTGTTTCAGAATATCTATCCAATATTCCGGACTTTTTCCTGTCGCGAAATTGTGACTGATAGAGCAAATTGCATGCAGTGCGTTCAATTCCAGCTTCGGCAATTGAAATTTAATTGACTGCTGATACACTGACATTAATAGATCATAACTGCATTGAGGGTCTGTACCCCTTTTCTTAAATGCCAGTTGCATGTCTCCTGTCAATTTCTCGGAAATTTCTGCCAATTCTTCTGGTGTATAATTATCCTGCATTTCATTCATTAAATATTCCACCCTTTATTAAGTAAAGAAGTTTAATCTTATAGATATAGTCAATTTATTTGTCAAAAGCAGTAGCTGCTGTATTGTGGGATGCATTTTTTTTCACGACTTTTACGATATTTTTTGCGATACTTTGGCGTGTGCAGGATTCTGGATAAAATTTCTTGATAAGATTTGCCTGAAAATTAATATTTGGTTTGGTGATAGAAAGAGATAATAATTTATCAATAACGGGCTTAGTCAGGGATTTAGTAATACGAAGACGCCCTAAACGCAGGAGGAATTATGCGACGCTTTTTAGTATTGATGATTTTTGTAATCGTGTTTAGTTTATCAGGAGAATGGACGGTAGTGGAGACATTTATTGTGCCAGAAGGGGCAGCTGGACTTGCCTGGGATGGGGAATATCTTTATTGCGGGATCTATGGCGTGAATGGTGATGAATTTTATCAGATCGATCCCAGTGACGGAAGCTGGGAATACATTTTTACTGTAGCAAATCTGGGAGACTGTTTTGGGCTCACTTATGATGGCACGCATTTATGGACTACTGACCATCCTGGCTCAGCGGCTAATCCCGCTATTGCCTATGAACTGGATATGAATGGGGATATCATTACACAATTAAATCTTCCTGATCATTATATGAGTGGTATTTGTTATGATGAGGGAGATTTCTGGGTGAGTACTTACTACGATCCTGATGGTTATATCTACAGGATAGATTATGCGGGTAATATTTTGCAGAGTTTTGCTGCCCCTGATAATCAGCCCTGGGATTTGTGCATCGAAGGTGATTATCTCTGGATGGCTGATTACTGGGGTGATGCGTTATATAAAATTGATCCCACCGATGGCAGTCTGATAGAAAGTCATGCTTCTGAGGGTGTGGACCCGGCTGGAATAGTATATGACGGGCAATATTTATGGTATTGCGATAATGGACAGGGAGCAGGACAGGATTATCTGTACAAGGTGGATTTAGGTGGCACAGGCAATCCTGTGATAGAGCTGGGATTTACTGAATATGATTTTGGAGAAGTGGTTGTGGGGGAGACTGCCACAGAGAATTTGCCGATATATAATAATGGTACAGCAGATTTAATGATTACTTCTGCTGAGATACCTGATCCTAATTTCTCGCCCATCTTCCAGCCTCCATTGATCGTGGAACCCGGAGGGACAGGATATATTGGGATAATGTTTATTCCAGAAACATGGGGTGATTTCACAGCAGTGCTGGAAATTGGCTCTAATGATCCAGTGAATCCTCTGGAAGAAGTAGAGCTTATGGGTAGCGGAGTGTATGCTGATGCAGATATTGAAGTTAGCTCTATTGCCCTTGATTTTGGCACTGTTCGGGTTAATGGCTATACAGGGGAGACAATTCTCATCAGTAATCAGGGAGCAGGTGATCTGATTATCAGTGATATAGATACTTCTGGAGAAAATTATCAGGTTAATATATTAGATCAATTGCCCATCACACTTTTGACAAATGAGGTTCTGGAATTAACTGTCTGGTTTTACCCTACATTAGCAATCAGCTATCCGGGGAATCTGCTGATCGAAAGTAATGACCCTGATGAAAGTCCTCTGGAAGTGAGTTTATCAGGAATTGGTGAGGTGCAGAATTTTACTCTGGGTGAGCAGGTCTGGGAATATGAGATCACCACCAGTTATGATAACAGTCCCAAGGCGATAAGTGCCATTCAGGATGTGAACGGTGATGGCAGAGATGATGTGATCATTTGCTCGGAAGATGGATATGTGCGTTGCTTTAACGGCAATTCCGTGGAGTGGGCAGATATTGTCTGGGAGATTGAGCTGGGTAATGTGTATTCGCAGTCAGGGCTGTCTATTTCTGAAGATATTGACGATGACGGCTATAACGATGTGGCAATAGGAACCAGCGGTGCCAGGACAATATATCTGCTTTCGGGACTAACCGGTGAGGTGATCTGGGAGCATGATACTGCGGAATATGGCGATGGTGGCTGGGTCTACCAGGTAGATTGCAGTTATGATTATAATGATGACGGATTGAATGATATACTTGCTGCTACAGGTAATGACGGCAATGGCACAGGACCGCAGCGAGCATATTGCCTGGATGCTGAAACGGGAATTTCTATCTGGGAGTTTTATACTGCTGGGCCTAAGTTTTCGGTGATCGGGATAGCTGATGCCAATGATGACGGAGTGCCTGATGCCGTGGCAGGAGCATCTAATGTCAATGAAACTACCGGACTTATTTACGGTATTGATGGTGCAAGTGGAGGGCAGATGTGGATGCATGCTGCTACCGGGTCTTCTGTCTGGGCACTGGCTCAGCTTGGCGATATTGATGGAGATAGTGTGCCGGATATTGCTGCCGGGGATTTCAGCGGGAATTGTTATGGACTGAATGCTGCCAGTGGAAGTCAATTGTGGAGTGGGAATATCGGCACTTCCATTATCCTGCGTTTTGCAGTATTAGATGATGTGAATGCCGATGGCTACCCGGATATCAGCGTAGCTCACAGCACATTTCACAATGCTGTGGTGCTGGATGGCTTAGATGGCTCTACTATCTGGAGTCAGCCCGTTGCTGACCAGCCCTGGAATCTGAGCCGCATAGATGACATCACTGGTGATGGAATAAATGACGTGGTAGTTGGTACTCTATTCACCAGTTCTTATGTATATTATCTGGATGGAGTAAATGGTGGAGAACTGGCATCAGTCTATGTGGGAACTCCTGTGGACGCAATTGGCGTGATCCATGATATTGACGGCAATGGCAGCATGGAAGTGGTTGCCGGTGGCAGAAATGGCTGGGTGTATTGCTATTCCGGGGGAGTTACTTCTACAGGCACGATACTGGGTTATGTGTATGGCACTGATATGCAGCCTTTGGAAGGTGTGACAATCGATATAGGTGGCATTATCACTATCACAGATATGCTCGGCTACTTTATGCTGCAACTGCCTCCTGGTTACTATCCCTTAACAGCAACTCTGGAGGGCTATCTAAGTGTGTCAATGAATGTGAATGTAATTGAGGGTGAAACCACTGAAATAGAGATCATTATGCCCTCTGAAGGAGAAATACTTCCGCCGCAGAATGTGATGGCAGACGAGGGTGGACTTGTCACCTGGGATGCTCCTCCTGGAGCACTATTTTATAATATCTACTGGGATAATGCATTTTTAGCACAGACTGAAGAAACCTATATTCAGTTTGAAAATCTGGTGTTTAACCATTATTATGAATTTGGGATCAGTGCCGTATATGAAATGGCAGAGTCTGAAATAGTGACAGTGGGCTTTATTTATACCGGTTATCATCAGTATGGCGATATTGATGATAATGACCAGGTGGAAGCATTTGATGCTGCTATTGCTCTGCAATATGTGGTAGGACTTGATCCTGTGGCAGCTCCTTTGCCCTGGGAGGACTGGCGACTTGCTGTAGCTGATGTGGATGGAAATGATATAGTGGAAGCTTATGATGCAGCCCTGATCTTGCAGTATGTGGTAGGCATTATAGAAATATTCCCGGTAGAATTGCCGCTCAGAGGTAATGCACCCACGGCAAATGTGGATATTAGGGTAGAAAATGGCAGTCTGATATTCAGCTCATCTCATGATCTCTATGCCTTTACTTTGCAGTTTGATGATCTTTATGCATTGGGAAAACCGGAAACTACAGATAAAGGGTTATTGATGGCACTTAATCAGGACAATAATACTCTGGCAATAGCATCAGCACATGAAATCCAGGGTGACTTTCTGAGTATCCCTGCCGGTGATTTTGCTGAGATATCAATGTCACTTGTGCTTAATACTGATCATATACGCAGAACTGTAAGCCTGGATTCTGCTCCTGCAGTAAGCTGTTTAATAGGCAATTATCCCAATCCGTTTAATCCTGAGACTTCTATTCAATTTCAGATAGCAGAAGGTGAGACGGGATATCTGGAAATCTATAATGCAAAAGGTCAGAGACTTGATAATGAGAAATTCGAAAGTGGTTATCATACTTATAGATGGCAGGCTGATAAGTACAGTTCAGGAGTATATTTATATCGCTTAAAAACTGAGAGCGTGAATAAAACTCATAAAATGATACTGATAAAATAGAATTATAATTAATTAGACCTTGCGGAAGGTATTCAGACCTCCGCAAGGTATTTTTTTATTTAGACTTACTTATTCTTTCGTTCCAGTTTAACTTCTTTTTCAATCCGTATTAATTCTTCATCAGGAACTTGCATTTTTACAGCAATATTTTGGATTGCATCCATTTCAGCTTTAGCAATATCATTATCGGCAAGGGCACAATAATAACACAAACGAATCAGGTAATAACGTTTTTCGGGATTATTCTGGTAAACTAAGCAGATATCATCCACAATTTTATCTAAGTTAAGATTATTTGTTTGATAATCAGCTACCATTTTATCATAAATATTCAATATTATCTCTTTCTCAAACTTACCAAATTTCTCAGAAAGTTTACTGAGCTCGTATGGTCTTTGCTCTAATTGATAGATTATGTCATTAATAATCTGTTCTTTCTCTTCGGGTTTAAGAATATTATCTGCTTCGGCAATATTAATTAGGATTGCCATACTACTGGTAACCAGGGAAAATTCTTCAAAAATATGTTTTTCTTCATCAGTCTTTGGTTGGTAATTCTTCGGTTTAAAAAAATCATCTATAGAATAATTGGATTCCCTTGTAATAGAAATTATACTTTCAATACTATTTTCCCATCTTGCCATTTTTACCCTCCGTTTATAACTTTTACCATATTGACTTAATTTAAAAATTAAGTTTATTTACGTCAAGGGTTTTTATTAACTATCTGACATCCCCCGAAATTATAAAATAATTATGCAGCTAAGTTAGAAGTGCACCGCAGGCTATTTCCAAGTCCTGCTTATCTTGTCGATTATCAATAAAAGTTACTGCTATGATAAAAAACAGAATGGGCAGAATGAAAAAAAAACTGCCCATTCTTTATTAAGACAAATAATTCCACAGAAATTATTTATCTCAGGAGGATCATTTTATGTGCCTGGCTTTGCAGGTTTTTGCCTTTAAGCTGGTAGAAATATACTCCGGAACTTACTTTCTTACCTTGCATATTGCAGCAATTCCATTCTGCGCCTTCCAGACCGGCGGGGATATTAGCTATTAACTGTCCTTTGATATTGTAGATTTCTATTTGGGCTTCTGCTTCGCTGCGGGGCAGTTGATATACTAGCTGGGTTATGCCGTTAAAAGGATTGGGATAGTTATTTATTTCCACAAAGCTGACTATTTCATCTTCGCCTACAGCAACCACAGGAACTTCTATTTTCTGCATATACAGGCTGGGGTCTTCTTCATTAAAATGCTCGGCACGGCTATCTGACCATACCAGATAGTCATTACCGGCGGAATCAGCAGAAAGATGTAACCCCCCTTGACTATTAGGTTTAGTGCAAATAGGGAAACCAAGCTCAGGAATGCCTTCCCACAAATTGCCATCAAGATCATAAAAAGCACCATAAATATTAGTATTGTTTTCATCAGGAGAGAATGCTCCATAAACTGCAATTACACCGTTATGATAAGACAATCTATGATTCCCGCAACTATAAGATTCAAAGGGTTCTATGCCATTACCTTCCCATAGTTGCTCACCTTCCAGATTAAATTTCTGAATTTTTATATTGAATGTGTCCATCTGTCTAGTGGCAATCAGGAAATTATTATCAATGATCAGCAGATCTGAAGACCGCCATACAGCAGCAGCATCAGTCAGCAGCAATCTACCTTCATTTTCCCATTCTATACTGCCATCCGGATTGACAAGCTGACCATAAATGTTGCGCTCATTCATACCAATTCTCTCAGACCAGATCACCAGTAACTGATCATTAATCATCTTTGTATCCTGATAACTGATAAATTCTCTTGCTCCTGAAAGGTTCATGCCAGGCATTTCCCAGTCCGGATAAACAGCACCATCCTCAGCAAATTTTACAATATATAAATTAGCTTGATTATATTCTTCATTAGTTATCAAGCAATAATCTTGCACCAAAGCTTCCGTAATACATTCACTGTAATCAGGGAAATCCTGATAAACAATACCGTTTGCTCCCCATTGCAAACCTGCTTCAGTAACTCTCTGCCGATACACAGAAACTTCATTTTCCAGCAGATGACCCGACCAGGCAAGATTATATCCATCACCAGCGGCAATAATTTGCAGGTCATCATTCAGTAATTCCACTTCGTCTTCTATCAGCAGTAAACCTTCGCTGTCAAAATAAGTGTTTCCTTCAATATCAGTCATCTGGAAATATACTCCATGATCCTCAAATTTCCGGAAACCTATACCAATTCGCGTATTATCTTCCGACAAAGCAATAACAATATTTCTTCCTGCCTGAGTGCCTACGAGTAAGCCATTCTCGGCAAAATGCTTTTCTCCAGTGGCATTATCCACTATTTGCAGATAAATTTCTCCAGTTACAGTGCATGAGCGTGAATCAATCCAGGCTATTGCTGTAAATTCATCACAACTAGCAATAGAAAAATCTTCAACGCTTCCTCCCAGTTGACTGTAGATATATTCTGCCTCTTCTCCGAATTCCAGATTACCGGCATTATCTACCTTCTGCAGATAAATCCGCTGTTCATTACTATTAGTGCCATACCAGCTCAGCAGCGCTTCTGTTGCTTCACATTGCATTAACTGCGGATAAAAACCACTTCGACCCTGATCATAAATCAGCCTGCCACCTGATTCAAAAACCGGCTCCATCTCTGAATTTATATGCTGCAACCAGATATCTGATGGAAAATATACTGAATGGCAAAACCATAAGCCACCACTATTATCTGCCTTGATATCTACTATTCGACAATCTCCATTAGAAACCATATACTGAGGTTCCCAAAGCATTTCACCATTGGTATTGAATTTGCTGAACCATGTCCCAAAAGTTTCAATATGTGAATGCCAGGAGCAAAAATAATCATCATCACCTGATGGCTCCAGCTTAAAATCATAACTGTTATCTGTATCCATGATCAGGTCATTAACCCAGGCATTTGCGCCAGCGGAGTCTATGCATCTAACCCTCACACTATTTGTCTCATTCCCGGTTATATATCCAAATATAAGTACCTTTCCATCTTCTGTACTGGATAAAACGGGATTATCGTATATTCTTTCTTCCTCAAATAACTGTTCGCCATTTTCCGTTAATATTTCTTCTCCAGTTGGAATGAATATTTGATAATAATCTCTCCAGACATCCAAACGCTCCTCTGCCCAGACACAAAATATATTCTCTCCTGAAGCTACCATCGCCCCGTGATATTGACCATTGCCCAGATTACTGACATTTATACCTTCTGCACTCCAGCCCGGATATATCTCCCCATCAGGATTAAATTTGCTGATATTTATTAAATCCCAATCGTCTAACCGATAACTTACCATGAAACACACATTGCCATCAGTATCACAATCCATGTAATAATTGCAGGAAATGTATTCATCGGGAAGTGAAATGATCAATCCTGACTCTCCCCACATTACTGCACCAGATTCTGATATTTTCTGGGCTCTGATTCGCTGAAAATTATCATTATAAATTTCTTGCCAACTGATATAAATATCATCATCTGCTGAAACTTTGATAATATATTCATGCGTCATGAAGTGATTATTTGTAAGCTGTACACCATCTGCATTCCATAAAATACTTCCCTCAGTGTCTATCCTCTATGCTCGCATTTCCTGCTCGCCATTTGCTGCATCACTCCAGACTATCACACTGGAGCCGTCGCTTAACTGGGCGTCAGTGCCTTCCCAGTATAAATTGGTTTCCTGACGAATAGCCATCCCGTCTTCTTTCCAGGCGGTATAGCCCCATAACCCTGTAATTAACCCCAGAATCAATAATAAGAATACTACTTTTCTCATAACATCTCCTTTACCTCTTTAACTACTGGTTTCACAACTGTTAACAAAGTTCACACTATTTTTTTTTAAATAACTCAAATTTATAGCATGAGTACCAAATACTCATATACCGTAACAATTTCACATATAAATATTCATTATTAAGACATAATTAAATTTTCAATATTATACAGTAGCATAATTTGTTCCATCGCAAAATCAGGCGGGAATAAACCAGATCAGTAATTTCATTTGACAGAAAGACAAGAATATATTTTGATAAATTTAAATAGAAATATAAGGATAAAAAATGATAAATAGACTGGTGAAGCCTTTTAGAAACTGGATAACCCGTACGCCATCCATGCTGCTTACTAATGTGCTGTTGACGCATCGGTGTACGCAGAACTGTCTGCAATGCACTATTCCACAACAAAAAACTGAAAATGAGTTTATGCCTTTTGCAGATTTTCAGATTGTACTGGAAAGGCTGATTAAGCAGGGGACACTTGGCATAACTCTTTCTGGCGGAGAGCCGATGCTGCATCCGGAGATTGAGAAATTTGTGGATTATGCTCATAAGAGAGGATTTTTAAGATTACATATATTAACTACTTTATATTATCCGGAAAGTTTTTTTATAAAGCTGCTGGGAATCCTGGAAAAATATCCCTTTTCAATGTCCTGTTCCTTTGATGGATTTGGCGAAACTGCTGACCATCTGCGGGGCGGAAAAGACGTGGCGGCAATTGTGGAAGGCAATATGCGTAAATTGACTTCTCATTTACAGTCAAAAGGGATTAAGCGGAGATTGGGGATAAATATTGTCTGCAATGCTCTGAATGTGAATCAGATACCGGAAATAATAAAACTGGTAGAAGAATTGGGCTGGAGAGCTAATCTGGATATTTATCGCTGGCTTTCCAACAATCAGAACGAATGTGATGAGCTCAAGCATAAAGATATGGCAGCAATAGAGGAATTAGTAAAACTTGCGGTAGCATCCAAAGCAGTGTGGACCCCAGCCTGGCTGATGAATGGTTATACGGATTATCTGCGGGGCAATTTTAAGAAAATCTGTCCATATTTGAGTATGCCATCTTTGGGGAGTAAATTCTTCATTAATCCTGATGGCGAAGTGGAAGTATGCTCTGGCAGTCCGGTAGGAAATATTCTCCAGCAGACACCTCCCGAGATATTTGCATCCGAAGTCTGGAAAGCAAAACTTGAGCAGTTCCGTCAGTGCAAAGGTTGCTGGAATACCTGCTATACGATGTCTGCAGGAGCTTTCCGCTATAAGTATCTTAAAGATATACTCAAAGCTCTTAAAATGGCTAAGTGATAAATTATGTGAAAATGAGTGCTGTTTAAAAGACGGGACTCGGGATTAGTAATTCAAAAGGAAAAGTGAAGGTGACTAAATTATTTTATGTTATCTAATTGTTTCACTATCTTCTTCCAATCATCTGCCATATCCTCCAGCATGATACTCCGGGAAGCCTGTTCAACTCTGGCAGTACAAGCCGCCATACCTTTAATGAACCGTGGATTGTCATATTCACGGGTTTTACATTCCTCCAACTCGCGTTCTCTATTTTTTTTATGTTCAAAGTATCTCAGTTTCATCGATTCAAAATCTTTTAAATAATAGGGAGTAACTAAATCTATTCCTTTCATATTTGCCGGAAATCCTTTAATCGAATACAATTTAACGATGGTTTCTATTATTACTGATTTAAGATGTTCTATACTCATTCGCCCACTCATTCGAGTTTTTCTAATAATTCCACTTGGATAATTTATCAGTTCTTGAAATGTTTTTATTTTTAGCTTTGCTAATATGCTTATTTCTCTTAAGCGTAGATCTAACTCTTCGATATTAAAATCATTATAACCTATATCTTCTAAATTGACTGTATTCTCAGAAGAATGGATATTATTGAAAAATCTAAAATTCATTAGTATGCAATATATTTCAGTAGGCTTAAAGTTTGGGCTATCATGCCATTTTACAAGGTCAGTAAATGAAATCTCCAGCACGTCATAGGAAAGTTGTATTTGACCATCAGTATTCAAAGTAAACCTCCATTATAATATTTTAAAAAAAAAACATATTTAACACACTCAAATTCACATATGCGACTATAAAAGACCTGTTTCTATTAAAATTCCAGCAAGAATTACAAACAATAAGCAGATTTTACCCTACTTTTATCTAGTTTGCTCCTGTGTTTGCTTAATCCTTATAATATAGTTTACTATTTTGAAGTAACCATACAACTTTAATACTGAATTGCAAGAATTTATTTTAGGTTTTATTTGTCCAGATATTTGTTTGTTTGACAGCAGAGAACATACCTATAGATGGCTCAGGATCCTATTTCTACTGATGAAGTACAGACCGTTTCTGCAAAACTAATAAAATGGTAGTGATTAAATAAGAGTGGAGGATATCTATAGGTCCTATAAGTCCTATACGTCCTATAGGTCCTATAGCCTCCTTTTCTAATTTCTCTTGCCAGTAATCCCTAAATAAAATTGCTGGAATACATGAATAATGAAGATATTGGAAAAATAAAGGGAAAGGTAAATTTCCGGCAGAACCTGAAATTGCTGCTGCCGTATTTACTGCGTGAATGGAAGCTGTTTGGGATCGGACTGCTGGCGATGGTGCTGGTGAGTGTGGCGAAGCTGATCGATCCGCTGATACTGGCACATATAATCGATGTGAGTGTGCCACAGGCGGATACTGCGGATATGCTGCATTATGCCGGGCTGTTTGTGGGCGTGGTGCTGCTGAGTGGCTTTCTCACCTGGGCACAGATCGTGTTGCTTTCACGTTTGGGACTAAGGATAATCACTGAGCTGAAGGGTCGCGTATTTAAGCATTTGATGAAGGTGCCGGTCTCGTTTTTTGATCAGCGTCCGGTAGGTGATCTGATAGCGCGGGTAGAGAACGACTCAGAACGGATACGGACTTTATTTTCTGATCTTTCGGTGCGTTTGATCGGTAATATTCTGTTCTTTATTGGCATTGTGATCGTGCTGGGATTGCGCAGCAAAGCCATGGCATGGGGATTTATGGTCCCACTCACCGTTCTATCTATCTCCTTTGGTTTCTTTTTCCGCTATATAGTAAAATTTTACCGCCAGGTTCGTGAACGTTATTCGCAGGTAACTTCGCTGCTCACGGAATACATTCAGGGTATGCCGATTGTTCAGATATTCAATAAACAAAGTGATGTAAGAGCAAAGCTCGATAAAGCAAGTGCCAGCAAAAGAGATTTAGAGACCAGAACCGGATTTCTGGAATACGGAGTGCAGGGTTTCTTTATTTTTGTGGTCAATACTGCACTTTTAGGTTTAGTGATCGTGATGCTTGCCCCTAAAATAATCGATGGCACCTATACAATCGGTAGTTTGATCGTTTTCACGCAATACATTATGCGTATCACCTGGCCCCTAATCCAGCTTTTAGAAAATTTTATGCAGATGCAGCGTAGCTTTGTTTCTATGACGCGTATTCAGGAACTTTTAGATTTGCCGGAAGAGGATTATCATACTGGTGAGAATGTGCAACCAGAATTTAAGCAGGAAATAGAGTTCCGCCATGTCTGGTTTGCCTATGAAGCGGAGAAATGGATACTTCGTGATGTATCTTTTAAAGTGCAAAGGGGCAGTCAAATTGCCTTAGTGGGACCTTCAGGGAGCGGCAAGACAACTACTATCAGTCTTTTATGCGGCTTCTATCCTATCCAGAAAGGCGAAATCCTTATCGATGGAATTGATATAAAGCGACTGAATTTGAAAGAATGGCGACAGAAAATTGGTCTTATCCTGCAGGACATCTTTCTATTTCCCGGTAATGTTCTGGAAAATGTACGGATATATAACGACCAGATAAGCCCCGAAGCAGTGAAGCGCTCATTGGAAGCCGTGCAGGCGAAGAAATTTGCTGAACCTGAGCAAATGGAAAAAGAGCTGTCTGAGCGGGGACAGAACATTTCGCAGGGCGAAAGGCAGCTTTTAAGCTTTGCCAGAGCAATGGTCTATGACCCCGAACTGGTGATCATGGATGAAGCAACTTCCTCAATAGATAGCGTCACTGAAGCCAGAATTCAGAAGTCGATGGAAACTCTTTTAGCCGGTAAGACGGCTATGATAATAGCTCACCGGCTAAGTTCTGTGCTGAAAGCAGATAATATTCTCTACATGGAAGATGGCAGGATAATAGCTTCTGGAAGACATGAGCAGCTAATTAAGATATGCCCTGCCTATCAGCATTTAGTGAAGCTGCAATTCCCGGGAGGCACAGATGAATAAGCATATTCGCTGGATCCTGCAGGAATGGAAGCAGCAGAAAAAATTCATTCTGATAATGGTGATCCTCACTGTAGTGAGTGCTCTGGTTTCCATTGCTTATCCCTATATGTTCAAGATCATCATTGATAAATTAAAAGATATCACAGATAATGTGGGAAAATATCCAGAGCCCATGAAAGAGGTTTACCGCATATTATGGCTTCTGGGGGCAATAGGGTTGGGGCAGCTTATTGCTGGCATTTATCCTGCTTTCCGTGCCTGGGTGAATTACAGATTTGAATTTGAGTTGCGTACCCGCTATTTCCGCTATATCTCGGAAAAAGATGCCAGATTTTTTACTAAGTTCCGCACCGGCGATCTGGTCACGCGGCTCACAAATGACATCACAGATTTTCCCAAGATTGCCTGGTTCCTATGTTCCGGCATTTTCCGAGCCTTCAATTCCCTGATCAGCATTATCTTCATGCTGATCGTTATGTTCCAGTTGAACCTGCATCTCACTATATATTCGCTGATCCCTTTGCCTTTAATGCTAATAGTATTCTATTTTGTGATGAAGTCGCTGCAGGAGCGTTATGCCAATAATCAAAGAGCGATCAGCAAGATCAATGATCAGCTTGAGATGAGTTTTTCTGCTATCCATATAATCAAGGCTTTTGCCTGCGAGGAGAAGTATAACCGCTTCTTCGATACTTCCCTGGAGCACAGAAGACAGACTGAGATCAAGCTTATCCAGTTAAATGCCACTATTATGCTTTTATGGGAATATATTTCCTATTTTGCCCAGATCGCCGTGATCATCTTCGGTGGAATGATGGCGGTGAAAGGAACTATTACTATCGGTACATTCATGGCGTTTTATACCTATCTGGGCATGATGATCTATCCTCTTTTAGACCTGCCGCAGTTATTTCTCTCCGGCAAACAGGCTTTTGTGAATATGGACAGACTGGAAGAGATCAGAGAATATCCCACATCTCTTGACCGGTTCATCGGAGAAGTTTCCCCCGGAGATGAACTGAACAGCATTGAACTGGCTGAGATAAATTTCCAGTATGACGCCAGCCCTATCTTCAAAGATGTGAATTTGAAGATAGATCCCCATAAGCGCACTTTGCTGCTGGGAGGAGTGGGCACTGGCAAAACTACCTTAATAGAAATCATTACCGGAATGCTGATGCCGGACAGCGGTAACGTGAATATCAATGGCATTGCCCTGCAGCAGCTTAAGCGTCAGGATTATTTGCAGATGCTGGGTTATGTGCCTCAAGAGCCTTTGTTATTCAGCGGGTCAATCAAAGAAAACATCCATTTTGCTGCCGAAAATGCCACTGAAAATGACTATAAAGCTGCTATATTAACTGCTCAGATGACAAATGAGATAGATCAAATGGATGAAGGTGATAAAACCGACTTGCAGGAGCGGGGGACTAATGTCTCAGGTGGTCAGAAGCAAAGATTAACTATTGCCAGAGCCTTGATCCGCAGACCTAAATACCTCATATTTGATGATATCACGGCTTCTCTGGACGCTCAAAACGAAATGAAACTCTGGGAAGCTATGAATGAATATTATCCAGATACTGGGGCATTGGTAGTTTCGCACCGCATTTCCACTATCCAGTATGCAGATATGATTATTTTTATCAAAGAAGACGGTAATGTGATCAGCGGAACTCACAATATCTTATTGGATCAGGATGCCGAGTACCGCAGTTTTGTATCCGAAATAGAAGATTATCATAAAAGGAATTAGCCTATGCTGTTGATATATAACACGATTCATGCCACCGAACCCAGAGATTACTTTGATCAAATAGCCCAAACCCGTTTGTTCCCGGACAGTAAATTTGCCACTATCTATCTAGGTAGTAAATTAGCAGATTGCCAGAAATACACTCATTTATTACTGACCGGTTCCGAACTTTCAGCCAGCCAGGGTTCAAAGTATGATACGGGTATATTAGCCGTAATAGCAGAATTTGTCCAGGCTAGGAAGCCTGTTTTGGGTATTTGTCATGGACATCAGATGCTGGCACGCTATCTGGCAGGTGATGAATATTGCCGCAGAGCGATTGTCCCCGAATTCGGGTTCAAAAAGATGCAGATCACGGATGATATTCTGTTTACCGGCATTCAGAATCCCATCTTTCTGGAATCACGCTATGATGAAGTATTTGACCTGCCTTCAGACTTTGGGATAATTGCAGCAAATGAAACTGAAGCCGTGCAGGGCTTTCGCTATCTAGATCTGCCCGTCTGGGGTATTCAGTTCCATCCTGAATTTCTCTTTGAAGATGGTGATACCATGCTGCAAAAGCACCTTAATCAGAATCCTGCTGATCGCCAATATTATCGCAATGACCTCAGGAATGCTGATGAACTCCAGCAGAACCTGAAAATCTTTACAAACTTTTTCCTGAGCAGATAATGAGTGGAAGTGGTATTGAGATAAGATGGTATTTCCAGATTGTCTTTAGATCAGGGGAGTATATGGTTGGGTCTCAAGTCGATCCCATGAGTACATTGTCTCAACTCGATATCCTTAACAGCTTTCTGCTTCACTGCAAATTAGCTTGACCGATTTTAGGGAGATTTACTAATTTTCACGCTGTACATAGGAGGTAGATATGGTTCAGTTAATTGGGATTGTTATATTTTTTAGCCTATATAAAAAGTTTAAACTCAAATTCAAGGATAAAAAAACTACGATTGGTATCTTGATTGGCTTGGTTTTGCTTCGTAATTTCGGCTTTATGGGTGTGCTGGCAGGTAATGAAATTGGCAGCATGATCTATGGTTTTATCAATGGTGGTATAATCTTTGCAATATTCACTCTTATCGCCAACAAATTTGGTCAGGAAGATAAAATTAAAAAAGAAAAACCAGCTGTTAATCCTCCAGAAGGCTCATCTACCTATCCACTAAATGTGCCTCGTGTAAATAAAATTGCTACTCCTTATAACTCAGCTACATTAAACGAAAGCCATAATCAAACTGAACGGGATACTGCAATAGCTGCTGTGCATAAATATCTGCAAAACAGAAATTATAAGGTGCTGTCTAATCCCCGGAAAGAATTTGATCTTGTTGCTTTAGATAATCAGGATGCCGAACTTTTTATCACAATAATTGCTTTCAAAAACAAGGATAATGATAATAAAATTAATCTGCCGGCTGCCAGGTATCAGAAAATCATCGAACTGGGTAGAGCACATAGATTATTTGTTGTAACGGACTGTTTTGAAGACCGTGACTCAAGTTACCTGGGAAATTATGTCACAATATATTCCCTGGATAGCCCGATAGAAGAATGCGGATTCATTCTGCAGGGCGACAGATATATAAATACTCTGCGCAAGTTCAAAAAGTTCAGCTACGACCAGGAGATCAGCGTTCGCCTAAGCCCTGAATAAATTTCTGGTAAATCTCAATTACTATAGGTGAATAGCAGGTATTTCTACTGATATCCGAATTCTTTCAAGGCGTTTTTCTTTTTCCGCCAGTCAGGCTTCACTTTTATCCAGAGCTCCAGTTTCACTCTTTTACCGGTAATTTTATAGATTTCTCTTTCGGCATTCATTCTTAAAGATTTAATGTTTTCGCCACCCTTGCCAATGAGGATAATTTTCTGAGATTTTCTTTCCAGCCAGATATTGGCGGAAATCTCAATTTTATTAGGCAGTTCATTAAAGTTTTCAACCATCACAGTCGAGCTGTATGGTATCTCATCGCGGAAATTGAGGAAAATCTGTTCACGGATAATCTCTTGAGCAAAGAATTTCATGGGCAGATCGGAAAGCTCTTCTGGTCCATAGTATGGTGGATTAAAGGGCAAAAAGCCGGTTATTTTATCAAGGAGGGAGCTGACATCTTTTTCCAGTAGAAGAGTGGTTGGTATCACCAGGTCGAAATCTTCCGTTCTCAGTTCCGTGAGTTTCTGGTCAGCAATCTCCAGAGTAACCAGATCAATTTTATTAAGTAGTGCGATCTTAGGTGTTTTGTTATTTTTAAGGATTTTCAGCATTTGCAAATCATAATCAGTCGGGAAATGATGTGCATCAGTGATAAATATGATCAGGTCAGCGTCCTTTAGTGAGATATTAATATAGTCCAGCATACGGCGATGCAATTCATAACGTGCTTCCAGGAAACCTGGAGTGTCCAGGAAGATGATCTGCAGGTTTTCACCATTCAAAATGCCTTTTATCTGGTGTCTGGTAGTTTGGGGCTTGGGGCTTACGATGGAGAGTTTTTCTCCTAGAAGACGGTTTATCAGGGTAGATTTACCTACATTTGGTTTGCCTATAATTGTGACAAATCCACTTTTAAAATTTTTATCCATTATATCCTGCATATTTTGTATATCAGTAAAAACAGAGTAATATCGTTAATATTGATAGATTTAAGGTCAGTATCAGCCTGCAGCAGATGAGAGAAAATCTGTTTGATCTGATCGGTTGAATATTTTTCTGCTGCTCGCACGTAATCTTCCCGGAAAGAGTAAAATACTTCGTTTAGATGATTTTGCTTAATCTCCTGATTCGTGTAGCTGTTTTGTTTATAGATCAGCACTTTCCAGAGGATCAGGAAATATCTGGTGAGCATGGCGACCAGCATTACTCCTACACCCGTATCTTCGGCAGCAATCATGTTCTGAAGAACGGTGAGACTGCGAATGATGTTTTTATCACCCAGCGCATTCTGGAGATCATAGATATTATTCTCACGGAAAGCTCCCAGAGTGGTTTCCACATCAGAAAGCGTATAAGTATTGCTGCCATGTGTATACAGATGCAGCTTTTCCAGTTCCTGCTCGATTGCCTGAAAGCTAAGCTCTACATTATTGACCAGAAAGTCCCTGGATGTTTTATCCATCTTGAGATTTCTGGTTCTAAGCTCATTATCCAGCCAGCGTAATAGGTTGGCACTGTTATAAGGTTTTTTACATTCTACAACTACGCCTTTAGCATTTAGCAGTTTCAGCAGAGTTGTTCTATTATCTACCTTTTCTGCCACCATAACCAGGACCGAAGATTTTAGTGGGTTCTGGCAGTAATCTTCCAGCAGGTTTTTTTCATGTTTCTTGAGATTATCAAAATCCTTGATGAGCAGAAATTTTAAGGGAGCCATAAAGGGAAGAGTTTCCAGATGCTCAATGATCTCAGAGCCCTGGCAGCTGTCACCATACAGCGTGACAGCATCAAAGTCACGAGTTTCCGGCTGAGTATAGTTATCTTTCAGCAGTTCAATGATTTTATTTTTTTGGTAGTCATCATTACCAAAAATATAAAACAGCCGGATAGAGGCATAGCTTTTAAAGCTATTCATAAACTGGCTGAAATATACTTTACCGACGGGTGTCTGAGCCATATTAGATCGTAATTAAGACGGCACTGATGATAGCCACTGCCCAGCACCAGTAGGCAAAATATTTCATCTTTTTCTGCTGCAGCATCCTGATCAGAAATGAGATGACCAGATAGCCGCTTACAAAGGCAGAAAAACTACCCGCCAGATAATATACCAAATCAGACTTGGGTAATTGGGCAAGACTTGGCAGTTCTTTTACTACTGCCCCCAGGATAGCAGGTATAGAGAGTAGAAAAGAAAACTTGGCTACTTCCTCACGCCTTAAGCCGACCAGCAGACCAAAAGTGATAGTGGCACCGCTGCGTGAGATACCGGGATTGAGGGCAAATGCCTGACCTAAACCAATGATCATGGATTTGAAAAAACCTAATTCATACGATGATGAGCGGTTTATGGAAATTTTATCAGAGATTATATTCATAAATCCGGTTACACTAAGGAAAATACAGACTATGTAGATATTAGTATTACTGGTGGAATCGAAAATGTGCTCTATTTTGTTCTGGAAGGCAAAATATAATATTCCGGTTACAATAGTTGCAACCAGTAGCAGCATTCCGGTTTTACGCCGGTGAGCAAATTTTTCTTCCCGATTGATCGTAAAAAAGGAACCGATGATATTGAGGATGTCTTTACGAAAATAAATAACCACTGCAAAAAGTGTACCCAGATGAAGCATCACTTCAAAACTGATACCCGGCATTTGAAAGTTTAAAAAACGCTGACCCAGCATTAAATGACCGGAGCTGCTGATAGGGAGAAATTCTGTGAGTCCCTGAATGATACCCAGAATAACAGCTTTAATAATATCAAGCATTTATACCTCTCTTTGTAGCTGCCAAAGTAGATATTGCCGAGAATTTGAATCCTGCCTCTTTGGCTCGGGCAATAAACTTTTTAGCAAACTCAAGCTTTGATTTAAAATGACAGTGGCTTATCACAAATATCTGGTTTGACCGAGTTGAAATATCCATGAGTTTCGCAAACTTTTCCTCTAGAACTGCATCTGAAAGTTTTTGATCATCCAGAAACATATCACGCTCCCAGATTTTCATTTTCTCAGATTCAGCCACCTCGGCAACCACAGTATTGGCTGAAGTGTAGCTGTCAATGAAGATGATGTCATTTTCCTTTAATACTTGTAGTACGGGTCGCATAACATCAGCTCTGGAAGTTGCCATTGAACCCATATGATTATTTGCACCAATTGCTAAAGGTAGCCGTTTTATATATTCGCGAACCAGGGATTTTATCTTATTTGCGTTGTATTGCACCAGAATAGCATCTTTACCAGGGTTATTATTTTTCAGGTCGATTGGTTCCATAGGTATATGAATTAAGATGTCATGTCCAGACTCACTGGCTTTTTCCATTACTTCTTTATAATACGGCTCATTAGGTAAGATAGCAAAATTGATTTCAGCATCAAGTTCACAAAACTCCTGCAGCAGGGAATTATTAAAGCTGCCAAAATCATCTATTATCAAAAATATTTCCGGCAGGGAAGCTTCATATTTACCATAATATATTTTGATTATAAAGGGCAGCTTGTTATCTGCGTGACTAAATTCCAGTAAATGGTAATTTCCATTATCTGCTTCTATGGCAGATAGCTGCTTTCCCCCGGCTGATTCAATTTTTCCGGTTATTATGCTGTTCGCCAGCACTAAATCCCATTTTGAGTGATTTATACCGAGCTTTATATAAGTATGATTTTTTTGCTTCTCGAGTGTAAAATTCTTCGCATCTACTCCCAGACTGCTGGCAGCTTCTGCGATTACGTCATTAAGGTCGATTTTCGGATTGGAAGTTGTGCCAATTATTACTTTCTGAATTGGCGGTGTTGAGCGAAAATGATAAATAACCAGTGCGATGAAGATGACAATGAAAACTATGGCTGTTGTACGCAAAAAACCTGCTAAAGGACTTTTCCGAACTCTTTTCTTGCCCAGTTTATATTTCTTTACCCTGTTTTCTGCTTTTCTCTTCTTTCCTGCTTTCGCCATGACTGCTACCTTTTCTCTTTTTGGGTATATTTAATATTCACTGCCGGATGTCAATCTTTTTCAGAGGACAAAGGCAATAAAAAAAAGTGGCATGCTTTGCATGCCACTTAAGGTAGGAGATAACCAATTAATCCATTAATGCGATGTTTACAAACACTCTTGCTTTACATCGGGGTTTTCCCCGTCACTATGTTTCAGCTCAACCGAGCTGCCCTTTTAATCACTTATATATATACTATAATGAGAATGATAAAATCAGCAAATCTTTTTTTATTTTTTTTCGTCAAATTTGGCTTAAGCAGAAAACTGCTTATCTTATTATACATGTTTTTTCAGGAGAAGATTTATGCGTTTAGATGAGGTACAGAAACATTACTACAGGTTTGATTTAAATGGCGAGGTCTACCTGGCTGTTTATCCTAATATAAGAGCTATTCATATTGATTATACCTGTAAAAAAAAAATGACAAAAAGTTTTTTCTGCGATTATCAGGGAAATATTATTTGTCCCCACCAGACCAATTATATTCTTAAAAAATCTGTACCTGAAGATAAAAAGACTTTTTTTCTTAATCATAAGGTCTCAATTATCTTTCTGACCCATCAGCTTGTGAATAGCATCAATGAAGGTGAAGATATTTATATAAATCTGAATGGCTCTTCCCGCAAATGTGTTATGAGGATACTGTATTCCTGTAAAAATTTTAGTCTGGGAGCGATAATACAAAAGCCGGATGTTTTAGTGGAGGAGTGCCTGAAATTAATACCAAAGGATATGGAGAACTGGAATAAACTGATCATCAATAAGGATTCTTTCAGGATATACATGGAATAAAAAAAAAGGATCAATTGATCCTTTTTTTATAAATCCTGGTTAATTATCTGTCAGCATTCTATTTAGGGTCACGCCAGGCAAAGTAGAACTTCTTTAATTCTTCTCTTTTTTGACGGTCCAAATCATGCCACCTTATATCCTGAATTGCTCCTTCCAAAGAATAAAGCATGCTGATGCACACTTCATTGCCAGCTTCCACTAATTTCATGAAAGTTTTCTTACTTCCTAAGGAAAATAGCTCCTCCGCTGTATTCACGCCAACTTCAGAGAGCATTTCTGCCATAATTTTTCCTATATTGGGCAGGCTGATTAGCTTCATTTAAGCCTCCTTATTAACTTCTCTCTCTTATAAGATAAAAAAAATCTTTGAAAAACGAAAATATTTTTCTAAATTGAGTGATTTTTTTTCTCCTTCTGCAGTTTTTCTGCCAGTTTCACTATCGCCGATACTGTCTGATCACTGATATAATGC
This sequence comes from Candidatus Cloacimonadota bacterium, assembly GCA_021735645.1. Classification (GTDB taxonomy): domain Bacteria; phylum Cloacimonadota; class Cloacimonadia; order Cloacimonadales; family TCS61; genus Stygibacter. The sequence continues at coordinate 2,418 of JAIPGP010000017.1, read as the reverse complement.
TCAAAATTGCAGGCATCTTTTTCCGCTATCTCCTCCGATAATCCTAAGATCTCAGAAAAAAAAGTCTTTAATACTATATGTTTCCTATATACTTCACTGCCTTGACTTATACCCTCTGGCGTGAGTATGATCGAACCATAAGGCTCATGCTGGACAAACCCGCAATGTTCCAGCTTTTTCACTGCCGAGACTATGGAGGACTTGCGTACTTGCATCCGCGCTGCAATATCAGTTATCCTGATAGACTGATCTTCCTGTGACAGGATATAGATCATTTCCAGATAGTCCTCTATGCTGTGGGTTAGTTTCTTGTCCATTATCAACCTTTATTTTATTTTTCAACCTTCGCAATTTTTGACACTCACTCTCTTTTGTCAAAACATTTTTCATCACTTAATGGAATCAATTCCCCACTTTCCCCACGCTTTGCTGCAATTGCTGCCACATTCTGTTCCCGCACCGCTCGCTTCATGGCTGGGAGCATCATGTCCATTAGGTTTTGTTATCATTTATTTATTTAAGCAGCAGGCATTTATTCCTTGCTTCAGTTTTGCCATTCACTTCCAGTTTGTAGAGATAGATTCCTGAGCTGACAGGATTATCTGAGTTGTTTTTGCCATTCCAGAGGATAGAATGGGTGCCTTTTAAATAGTTACCGCTGTTTAGGGTTTTGATTTTTTGTCCTTTGAGATTGTAAATTAGAAGCTCAATACTGGCATCATTTTGTAATGAGAAAGATATAGTGGTGGAGGGGTTAAAAGGATTAGGGAAATTATTGACCATGTTGCAGTCCGGACTTGTAATTAATTCGGGATCTATGGAAGTATCGATATATGATATCAGATAAGCAGCACCGATATAGTCCTCAATAGAATAATCATATTCTGATCCAATTATGGCATTAGTGCCGGAGATAGAGACTGCTGAGCCGAACCCGCCCCAGTTTTCGTTGATGAGTTTATTCTGCTCAACCCATTCGGTATCCTGTCTGTTATAGAAGTAAGCAGAAGCTGACATGGCAACATCCGGGACATCGCAGGCTCCTACAACAACAAAATCTCCAGAAATGGAAACTGAACAGCCAAAATGATCATAGTCAAAGCCATCACTGGCAGTTAAGATTGCCTCTTCAGTCCAGTTTGAGCCATCAAAATTAAATATATAGGCTTCACCCTGATCAAAGCACCTGGTTCCAGCAATCAGGGTATTATCGCTTACAGAAATTGAATATCCAAATTGATCGGACGAAGCGATATGTGAAGCGGTCAGTTTGGAGTGAAACACCCAGTCCGTACCATTGTTTTCATAAACATAGATAGAACCTGATTCATTACCATTATCATCATCAAGCGGAGCAGAAATAAAAAGGAAAGTATCCGTGATATAAGTTGAATAGCCAAACCAGTCTGAAGATGCACCATCATACGCCATCATTTTAGACTGCAGTGTCCATTGGGAATCAGTGCGTTGATAGAGATAAGCAGCGCCAGCAGATTCGGCGTTTTCGTCATCATTAGCAGCACCCACAATCACGTAATCACCGCTGGGTGAAATGCCCACAGAACAGGCATACTGGTCACATATTGGAGAACTGGAGGCAGATATTATATCCATTTCAATCCAGTTTTCTTCGTCATAATAATAAATGACGGCTGAGCCCGAAGAATTGCAATATTCCTGATTATCGCCAATGATCATGTAATCTCCATTAATAAAGACAGATGCGCCAAAATACATTGTACTATCAGGAGGTTGAATTATTTGTTCTTCACTCCACTGGTCATTAATTTTCTGGTATAAATAAGCTTCATTTGAAAATGAGCCCACGATGGCAAAATCTCCAGAAATGGAGACAGAATGTCCAAAGTACTCTGAGCCATCTCCGTTAAATACTCTCTGGTCAAACGACCAATCCGAAAATAAAATCATTGTACTAATTAAAATGATAAAAGTTACAATAATATTTTTCATTATTATTCCTCCAAAGTTTGCTATAATAAATTCTCATTTTCATAATTTGTAGTCAAGTTTTTTTTTAGGGGACAGGATAGATGGAACTGATAAATTTTATCGAGAATATTGTGTCCATAATGTCCATAATGTCCATTACGTCTATAATAGTCTGTATACGCTAATGCTCATCTGATTAACAGTTTTCACCTGGATGTAGATCAAACTTTCAAATTTAATGGGGAAAAGACTTAATCTGGAAAGATCAAGCAACAATTAAGCGACATTGAAATTGAAAACCTGGCATCCCCCTGTTTTTGGAATGATATTGACTTATAACTTACTAATTATTATAGATTTACAGGTTAATTTTCTTGAAATTATTCTTTACCCTGAAAGGGTCACACTATACTAGCCATAGGTTGCACACATGGAAAATAAAGAAACCAATTTACCCCACCCCCTGCC
>JAIPGP010000150.1 GCA_021735645.1 Candidatus Cloacimonadota bacterium | reverse complement strand
CCTAATCCCTAATCCCTAATCCCTAATCCCTAATCCCTAATCCCTAATCCCTAATCCCTAATCCCTAATCCCTAATCCCTAATCCCTAATCCCTAATCCCTAATCCCTAATCCCTAATCCCTAATCCCTAATCCCTAATTCCTAATCCCTAATCCCTAATCCCTAATCCCTAATCCCTAATCCCTAATCCCTAATCCCTAATCCTTAGACCCAATCCCTCTGCTATCAAAAGTATATTGACTAAAAAACAATTAACTCATGTTTTTGCCCAGTCTCTCCGCGAGCCAAAGTACGCAAATTGTTGGGGAGGCAGCCTGAATTCTTGATTCTCTGCCTGAGATTGAAAAAACTCCCCCTCAGCGGAGGTAAAAAGATACGGGTAATAACAAGGGGGACTTATGTCTGGATTTGATACTGGATCGACAGCGTTTATGCTGCTGGCAACCAGTCTGGTGATGTTAATGACGCCAGGTCTGGCTTTTTTTTATGGGGGACTTGCCTCCAAACGTAACATTTTAGGGATAATGATTCAAAGTTTCGTCTCGCTGGGAATAACCACAATTTTATGGTACACTATGGGTTATTCGCTATGTTTCAGCGGTAATGGTCCGATTATCGGGAACTTTGATCATCTTTTTTTGAGAGGGATTGACTCGCTGACTCCTTTTGGAAACGGTGATATTCCTCTGCTGCTCTTTATTGCCTACCAGATGATGTTTGCCATCATCACTCCGGCTTTGATCACAGGAGCTTTCACAGGACGGGTATCTTTTAAAGCTTATCTGATATTTTTAGTTTTGTGGCAGATTTTTGTTTATTACCCATTTGCTCACATGATCTGGGGTGGTGGAATCCTGGCTCAATGGGGTGTGATGGATTTTGCCGGTGGCATCGTTGTGCATGTGACGGCTGGATTTGCTGCTCTGGCATCCGTATTCTTTGTCGGTGCCAGAAAAGAGAAAATTTCCAAACCAAACAGTATCCCGCTGGTAGCAATTGGCACCGGACTGCTCTGGTTCGGCTGGTACGGATTTAATGCCGGAAGCGAACTGAGAGTAGATAATATTACTGCTTTAGCATTTTTAAATACAGATGTGGCAGCATCTTTCGCCACTGTCACCTGGCTGATCATTGAGTGGAGCCGGGAAGGTAAACCAAAATTCATTGGTCTTATGACTGGTGCCGTGGCTGGTCTTGCCACGATAACACCCGCAGCAGGTTTTGTACCCGTCTGGGCAGCTGCCCTGATCGGGATAATCTCCAGTACTTTTTGTTATTATGCTGTGCATTTAAAGAATAAACTGCAGTGGGATGATGCCCTTGATGTGTGGGGTGTGCATGGTGTTGGAGGTCTCACCGGTACAATACTCCTGGGTGTTTTTGCCTCAAATGCCGTTAATGGCAATATAGTAGATGGCTTACTGCTTGGCAATTCCAGCTTCTTTTTTAAACAGCTTGTTGCGGGTGTAATTGGAGCGGTATATGCCTTCGTTTTCACCTATATTATGCTGTGGGTGATCAATAAGATCACTCTCGTGAGAGTGTCCGAAGCTGAAGAAGTTGCCGGTCTGGACGCTTCTCAGCATCAGGAAGATGCCTATACTTAATTAGAATCCGATTAATAGATAAGGTTTTGGGGAGTTTATACCTTTCATAGATTGTAAAAGATCGGGGTTGTTCATGATACAGATTGAACGCCGATTACGCTGAGAACACTGATTTTCGCTGTTAATTAATTAGCAGAGATGTAGCTTTTTCTCTTAACAGTGTTAATCAGCGCAATCCGTTTGATCCGCGTTCTATTATTGAATTATTGGACGACCCCTCAATCTCATTCAGGAATTATAATGAATTTACAGCATATGAAAATGCAGATACTGGAATTAGGTATCCTGATTCTGGCTGCATATATAGGTGGTCTGGTTGCAAAAAAGCTCAAGATAGGAGCTGTGATCGGACAGATATTTGGCGGTATTCTGGTAGGACCGCACTTTCTGGAGCTGCTGCACCGCTTTTTGAGCAGTCATCCCTCTCTGGCAGGAATGGCTGTATTTAAACCAATCTATTTCTTCTATAAAAACGGTTTCTCTGAGTATAAAGAGATTCTGGAAGGTTATCATTTCTTTGTGTTTCTCTTTCTGGGACTGATTGCTTTTTCGATAGGTGAAGAACTGCATCGTGACCGGCTGAAGCAGGTAGGGATAAAAGCTTCCATCATCTGCCTTATCCAGGGTTTATTAACCTTTTTTATGATTGCCGGCGGATTCCGGTTTGTATTCAAATTTAACTGGATACACTCTTTGATCATCGGCTCTATTGGTATTGCCACTGCCCCGGCTCTAACCTTTATATTAATGACGAAACTGAAAATCACCGGCAGACTAAAGCAGTTGCTGGCAAACATTGTAGTTTTAGACGACATCCTGGAAGTTATCCTGTTTTCCATATTTCTTAGTATCGCCATGGCTCAGGAAAGCGGATTGTGCGTCTCAGGCTGGCATATTGCCCGGGAAGTATCTCTGGAACTTGTCATGTCCATTCTCATTGGCTTCATTATATTTCTAGTGTTGCGCATCACGATCAGAGAGCGTAAACCGGATGATGATGCACCCGAAGAAGATAATTCCTTTCTTTCCACTGTGCTTTCCCAGCATCCTACGCCTTCTGTGGAGATATTACTGATCGTGCTGGCTATTGTAGCTATCGGGATTGCCTTTGCCATTCATTTTGAATTGCCTTTTTTGATAACTGCTGTCACGGCTGGATTCCTGATTGCTAATCTGCATAATAACGCTATTTTTGATTCATTGAAAATAGAAAATGTGATGCCTATTCTGAACCTGCTTTTCTTCGCCATCATTGGCGCAAGCGTCCGGCTGGAAAGCTTCTCCGCTGGTACTGCCATCTACGTGCTGGGCTATGTTGCCCTGAGAGCTACTGGTAAAATAGTCGGTAACTGGGGTGGTGGAAAGATTACTCACCAGGACCCTAAAATAACTGCCGCCCTGCCAAAACTGATGCTGCCCCAGGCGGGTATGGCTGCTGTGGAAACCATTCTGGTGGCTGCCGTACTTAAAACCGGGGGTGAGACTATCTTTAATATCATTATTCCCGCTCTGGTGATCTTTGAGTTAGGCGGTGCATATCTCTCAGAAAGAACGCTCACAAAATGGAAAAACGTGTCTCTGGGTGAACGCGAAGCCCTGATTTCCCAGCCGGAAAATACCGGACCACAGGGTCTATCTGCTTTGATCCATGATAGAATTTCGATTCTAATGGCGATCACTCTGCCGGAAGCTTTATTTGAAATTTCTCAATTGATGGTGCAAAAAGGTATTATCAATGAAACTTCCGAAATTTCACCTGCCCTTCTGCAAAGAGAAAAACTCGCCAGCACCGGCATTGGCAATGGCGTAGCTATACCGCATTGCCGTATCCCGAATATCACGAAAACAGTTATTGCCTGCGGAGTGCTCAAACACCCGGTGGAATGGAACAGCCCGGATAAGAAGCCTGTAGAAATTCTCTTCCTTATCCTCACACCGGAACAGTTTCCGCAGGAACATCTGAAAGCAATTTCATTGATAGCTGCAGTTGTGAGAAAACCGGATTTCTGTAATGAACTGAAAACAGCAGTACTTGCCAGAAACCAGGAAAAGTATCAGGAAATTTTATCGCTCAGTCAAAAATAAAGTTACTGCATTGAACCTATGATAAATATCAAGGCAGTTCAGAACCAGCCTGTCTGGGCAGGCAAGTATTCTGAACTGCCTGATAATTCACCTGATGATATCTCGAGTTAGCTTGCTTCTCAACAACTTCTTGATATTTTATTACTTCAAACCGTTATCTATTATTATCCTTGGTATGGATGCAGGAAGCCTGCTTAGCACTTCATAATTCATTTGGTTGGATAATTCAGAGAATCCTGCTACAGATATCTTGTTTTTACCCTGAGTTCCTATTATCACTACTTCATCTCCTGTCTGCACTCCCGGGATATGTGTCACGTTTACCAGAAATACATTCATATTTACTGAACCGATCACATTGGCTTTACTGCCCCGGATCAAGACAAATCCCGAATTGCTCAAACTCCGTTTATAGCCATGTGAATAGCCCACCGGTACGGTTGCTATCACGGTCTTTTTGGTTGTTAAATAGGAATTTCCATAACTGATGTAATTGCCCGGTGCCACTTCCTTAATACTCATCACCCGGCTTTTCCAGCTTAATATCCGGTGCAGAGGATCTCGCGTAAATTTATTCTCATTGGATAATAGATTATTCATCTTGGTTTCCATACTGGGCCAGTAACCATATTGGGCAATGCCTATTCTTGCCATATCCAGAATACTCTGAGGATAGATCAAGGCTGCTGCTGAACAGGCAATATGCTGATACCTCGGCTTTATTCCCCTGCTTTCCAGTAATTGAGCTATCCTGACAAAATTTGCTATCTGTTCCTGCATCCTGAAATAATTGGCAATACTTTCTGCTCCTGCTAAATGAGTGCATAGTCCAATTATATCCAGATATTCTCGATTATCTATTATCAAGCCTATCACCAATTCCAGCTCAGTCTCTTCTATTCCCGTACGATGTAGTCCAGTCTCTATTTCCAGATGGATTTTCGCCTTTGTATTCATCGCCCTGGCAATCGCTATCGCTGCTTGCAAACGGTCTATATCAAATATAAAAAAGGCTATCTGCTGCTCTATTGCCCAGGGTAATTCCTCCTTGTCTATCCTGCCCATAATGATGATCTCAGAACCAGGATGCCGGATATTATTAGCTCTTTCAGCTTCCGAAGCATCAAAAACTGCAAAGTAATTTATCCCGTTCTCTTCTGCTAAGGGCAGATAATCCTCTATTCCATGACCATAAGCATTGCCTTTTATTACGGAAACAAATATCACCCCGTTCCCAAGACGCTTTTTCAGATAACGCAAATTCTTCTTTAAAGCACTTTTACTGATTTCTATCCAGGACCCGCTTTTCATTTTCATAATATCTCTTCCAAAAGCCTAATAAATATTTCCTTTCCGCTTTCAATCAATTCATCCGGGAAATCATAATCGGGATTATGCAGTTGTGGCTGAGCTTTTCCACTGCCCAGTCCCCAGAAAGCAGTTTTATATTCTCTGCCATAATACGAGAAATCCTCACTCCAGGAAAATAACTTCTCTGGCATGATCATCTCCAAACCGCTCTTTAAGGCAGCTCGTTCAAGATGATCATAAGCTTCGGCATTATTGACCGTAGCAGCAAATTCTTCCACTCTTTCGACAGCTATTTTCAATCCATAGATCTCGGCAAAACCTTCTGCCAGTTCCTCCGCTGATCTTGCCATTAATTGCAAATGCTCATCATCAGCAGATCGCAGTGTTGCCATCACTACTCCTTTCCCTGGAGATGTACCAAAGGCTTCTTCGCCTAATTTTAGATGTATTATGGTTACCAGACTCGGTTCATCAAAGCCGCTGATCCTTTGTGATAATGTCCCCAAACCGGTTACTAATGACTGCATGGCATCCAGCGGACTGATACCATTTTCAGGATGTCCGGCGTGAGATGTTCTGCCGGTAAATCTGAACTTCATACCCATCGATGCCGCGGCAAATACACCTTTTCGTAATATTAAACTGTGCCTGGCAAATCCGGGTAGATTGTGCAAGGCAAAGATGTAATCCGGCTTAAGTTCTTGAAATCTCTTTTCCTGTATAACTGCTCTGGCACCCTCTGCCGTTTCCTCTGCTGCCTGAAAAAGTAGATATACTCTACCCTGCAATTTGCTGATATTGGCATTAAGCCAGTCAGCTACTGCTAATAATATTGCCATGTGACCATCATGACCGCATTTATGACTCACTTCCGGTGTTTTGCTTATATATGAAAACTCATTCTCTTCTTGAATTGGCAAAGCATCAAGTTCCGCACGCAGCATCACATTGCTGCCGGCTTTTCCACTGTCATATACCGCTATCAGGCTTTTCCCACCCAGATCACTAATGATCTCACGGCAGCCCAGTTCGATTAACCGTTCTTGGATATAGGAAGTTGTTTTGGTCTCTTTCCCGGAAAGCTCCGCCAGCTCATGCAGCTCCCTCCGAATCGTTCTCGCATCAAATTTTCTTTTATTTTCCATTACAGGACAAAAACCTGCTGACCTGTCATCGTCAAGCAAATTCACCATTCCTGACCAAAACATGATGAATGATTCACTATCACCGCCAGGCAAACGCCAATAAAGAGCGTTGCCCTGATGCTGCCTGAGGCTTGGCAGGGTCGAAGAAACAGAACTTGTGAGGTAGTGGGCTTTGTAGTAGAAGTATATAAATTCTGGGTGATGTTTAGAAGAATAAAAATTATATTTGACAAAATTATGTTAATAGAACATATCTGCTAATTATTAGGAACATAGTTTATTAAGCTGGTTTGAAGGAGTGAACAATGAAAAAATTATTATTATTGCTTTTGGCATTACCTGTGTTATTGTCCGCTACAGTTTGGTCCGTAGATGGCGAAGGTGAGGCAGATTTCAGCAGTATTCAAGCCGCTATTGACTCAGCGGTGAGTAATGATACTATATTAGTATATCCGGGAGAATACTTCGAGAATCTGGTTATTAATGGAAAAAGTCTTTGTTTACTTGGAACTCAGCCGATTGGTGGGGATTATCTTCCACCAGAACTGGTGATCATTCATGGAGATCAGTCTGCCAGTGCCGTATATCTGGAAAATAGTGCTGATTTCACAATCAATGGTTTTGTGATCATGAACAATTATCCTGATAACACTCTGCTATATGGAGAGGAATTTAATTATGTGCGAGGTGGAGGTATATCCATACGGATTAATTGTGAAAATGTGGAGATAAAGAACTGTGTGATAAGGAACTGCCTTTCCTGGTTAGGAGGCGGGATATTTGCCGAGACAGAGAGTATAATATTATCTAATGTAAGCGTTTATGATAACCGCGCTCTTCATTATGGGGGTGGGGTATATCTGCGGGGAATGGGTTCAAATCCTGAGATTTCCTTTGATTCAATTCGTAGATGCAGTATTTATAACAACACATCTTCCTGGGTTCAGGATCTGATGCTGAGCAGTTATCCTGGTGTGATCACAGTGGCTCTGGATCGTTTCAGTGTGCCCGTTATAGATGCAAATGAATATTACTGTCAGGCGAGTGCAGAAGAGGTTTGCAGTCTCGATCTGCATGCTCTTAACTATGCCTATCAGCCGGTTGAGCATGATCTTTGGGTGGCGATTTACGGCGATGACTCAAATTCCGGCAGCAATATTAATGATGCCTTATTGACGCTTTCCCGGGCTAATCAATTGATCGCTTCTGATCCGCAGGAATGTTATACTATTCATGTTACTGGAGGTTTATATTCTTTCAGTGAGAACGGACAGAAATTTCCCTTTGAAATGAAAAATCATGTTCGTCTGGAGGGATCAGGAATAGAACAGACTTATATAGATGGCGAAGGGATTGGCGGTTTTCTGGCAGCTCGCTATAAGGATAATATCAAGGTAAGCGGATTTAATATCACGGGATGTTCGGCGAACAGTGATTACGTGATAGGATTATCTCAGATCAGGGGTTTGGAAATAACCAATCTCTGGCTGCATAATAATGATGCTCATTATAGCAATATAAGTGCTTCCGGGGAAGGAGATACTTTTCTGGAGAATCTTCTGATCGAGGAATCTTCTACAAATTGGGATGATAACTATGCTTTAGGAATGGGTCCTACCGGGCCTAATACCGTATTGAACAATATAGTGGTAAATGATTTTAACCTGCTTAATAACCAGGTATATGAAACCGGTATGATATTTTCCAGTACAGACGGAGTGATGAGAAATTCTATTTTGAGCAATTGCTCAGCACGTACAGGAACATTTTTTACCTATAGAAACCTGGATTCGGCATACAGTACTAATACGCTGGAACTTAGCAATTTTTTGATGTTTAATAATGATTGTGCCTATTCCTGGGGTAATAGTCCGATGGAACTGAATAATCCCTTTTTACCTGTCAGGCTTTATAATTGCACAATTGCCAATAACTTAAATTTTTATGCTCCCATAATCAAATCTTATGGCAAAACGGAAATCAAAAACAGTATCTTATATAACCCGGGCAACTATTCGGATATTTCCTTTTATAATGTAGATTCCGATAGTACTCAATATACCTCGACTATAGAGCATTCTCTTTTTGCCTTGCCAATCAGTGCTACTGCACCTGAACAGATAGTTATTCAGGATATGATCGAAGGCGAAGATCCCCGCTTTGTAGGTACTCAATGGCCTGGCTGGTTTGAAACCGGTGCTGGTTACTACCAGCTCAGTGAGAATTCTCCCTGCATTAATGCCGGTTCGCCAGACACTCTGGGAATGAATCTTCCGGCTACAGACCTGGCAGGTAATCCGCGAATCTGGAATGATATTATTGATATGGGATGCTATGAATATAATGGACCCATTGTAGGGAATACACCTGAGGAACTGCCCCAGCCGGCAGGTGTCACACTTAGCAGCTATCCCAATCCTGTTAATTTAAGTAGCGGTCGCAGTATTGTATTTCTGGAATTTTCACTCCCGGAAATGCCCACAGGGAAACCGGAGATCAATATTTACAATCTGAAAGGGCAACTGGTGCGAAAACTGGTTTTGGAAACCAGTTTGACAGAGTTTGCCAGGAAAGCGGGTCTGCAGGAAGGCTCTGAAACAGGCAGTCAAGCATACAGCAAAGCATGGAACTGCCGTAATATGCAGAATAAGCAGGTAGCATCCGGAATTTATATTTATACTCTGAATATAGATGGAGAATGCCTGGCAGCCAGCAAACTGGCGATAGTGAAATAACCCAGGTCTCGCCGCAGTAATGTAAGAATTATTTAACCGCGAAAGCCGCTAAAACCGCGAAAGAATGTAATGTAAATAACCAAGGCAAGCCATCCCGAAATATCGGAAGAAATGTACTCCGGGCAGAAGTTTTGAGCAACACCGACTGACTGGCTTTAGTCTTTTTCTTGCAATCGAGTCTCGAGTTCCGAGTTCCGAGTTCCGGTTCACGATTAGAGCCATCGACTGACTAACTCCAAGTCCACTACGTCCGCTATGTCCACGGCGTCCACTAAGTCCACTGTCCACTAATTACAACCAGGCTTCGATTACATGATGTTCACCTGCGTACCCAGACCATCTTGGTCTGATTACATTACATTTAATTCAAACTTCAAAATTATTCTTTAACCACGGAGCACACAGAACACACGGAAAATGTAATGTAAGCTTTTGCTTTAGCAAGAGATTTTATTTGAGTTTCGAGTCCCGAGTCCCAAGTTCCGGATCACGATTAGAACTAAGTCCACTGTCCACTAATTACAACCAGGCTTCGATTACATGATGTTTCCCTGCGTACCCAGACCATCTTGGTCTGATTACATTACATTTAATTCAAACTTCAAAATTATTCCTCAACCACGGAATACACAGAATACACGGAAAATGTAATGTAAGCTTTTGCTTTAGCAAGAGATTTTATTTGAGTTTCAAGTCCCGAGTCCCGAGTTCCGAGTTCCGAGTTCCGAGTTCCGAGTTTCGGATCACGATTAGAACTAAGTCCACTGTCCACTAATTACAACCAGGCTTCGAATAAATGATGTTTCCCTGCGTACCCAGACCATCTTGGTCTGATTACATTACATTTAATTCAAACTTCAAAATTATTCCTCAACCACGGAACACACAGAACACACGGAAAATGTAATGTAAGCTTTTGCTTTAGCAAGAGATTTTATTTGAGTCTCGAGTTCCGAGTTCCGAGTTCCGGTTCACGATTAGAGCCATCGACTGACTAACTCCAAGTCCACTACGTCCACTGCGTCCACTAAGTCCACTGTCCACTAATTACAACCAGGCTTCGATTACATGATGTTTCCCTGCGTACCCAGACCATCTTGGTCTGATTACATTACATTTAATTCAAACTTCAAAATTATTCTTTAACCACGGAGCACACAGAACACACGGAAAATGTAATGTAAGCTTTTGCTTTTAGCTAAAGATTATATTTGAATTCCGAGTTCCGGATTACGAGTATCGATATCAATGTAATGTAAGAATTATCTAACCGCGAAAGCCGCTAAAACCGCGAAAGAATGTAATGTAAATAACCAAGGCAAGCCATCTCGAAATATCGGAAGAAATGTACTCCGGGCAGAAGTTTTGAGCAACAACGACTGACTAACTCCAAGTCCACTACGTCCACTATGTCCACGGCGTCCACTAAGTCCACTGTCCACTAATTACAACCAGGCTTCGATTACATGATGTTCACCTGCGTACCCAGACCATCTTGGTCTGATTACATTACATTTAATTCAAACTTCAAAATTATTCCTCAACCACGGAACACACAGAACACACTGAAAATGTAATGTAAGCTTTTGCTTTAGCAAGAGATTTTATTTGAGTTTCGAGTCCCGAGTCCCAAGTTCCGAATCACGATTAGAACTAAGTCCACTGTCCACTAATTACAACCAGGCTTCGAATAAATGATGTTTCCCTGCGTACCCAGACCATCTTGGTCTGATTACATTACATTTAATT
>JAIPGP010000116.1 GCA_021735645.1 Candidatus Cloacimonadota bacterium | reverse complement strand
TAACAGAGTTTTTAAAAGTATAGAAGAAGTAGAGCAAAGGCTTGTAATCGCGTTAGTCGAATTGAATAAAGAAAAATCAAAAATTAGGAAAATGACTCATTTTAATTGGATATAAATATAATTGATAGCGGTTTGGTATCAGCCCTGAAGGGGCTGCACCACGCAAGTGTAACCCCATTCTGGGTTCAATTTAATTTGATAACAATATCATTTATAATTCACATAATATCAATTAGTTATGTCAAGTTTCAGGAAATAAAACAGGGGGATGTCAGTTATTCTCTAATAATGGTGATTAGATTTTATAAACTCATCAATATCAATATCCCATGAATTTCCCAGTATATTGAACATCCTGATTTCTTCGGTAGCTATTTTCCCGTCAGATATCACTAAATTAAAGGCAAACCGCAATAAATCCAATCTTTCTGCCTCAGAAGAATCATTTTTATATTCCTGGGCTGCTTTTGCCAGTCTCAGCTTATTCTCTTCTTCACTCAGAAAGAGCAGGGTGCTTATCAAATGGTGGTGATTAAATTCTATCTTTTCCTGATTGTCCTGGAAAAACTTCATTATCAGTTCAAGCTCAGAAGAACTCACTTCCCCATCACAAGATGCAAGAAGATAAAGGATCGTAAAAGCACTCTTTAAATTATTCATTTAGCACTCCCTATAAAATTTTACTATCAAAATCTCATCTATTCTTCAGAAATTCTCTATAAAACCAGTATGAAAAGCATCTAATATAAAAATAATCTTCTTTTTATTTTTGTCAATAAAAACTAGTAATTAGCTGGCATCCTCCCGGAATTAATTTCTTTGCTTCTATATAAAATCAAAATAACAAATCGTCACTATCCAAGAGGTCTATCGGCCATCCAGGAGGTAACTTAGCTGTGTTCGAAATTACCCTGACTGAAATCTCCCGGATGGTTGACCACTGAAACGCACACTATCTCCATCCAATTCTGTTAGTTAAGTCTGATGCATATTAATAACTAGTAATTAGTTAATCTATATCCAGGAGAATGTTCAATTTGCACCAGCTAAGACCTGCGAATGGGCTCTTGTACCAGGCAATGGTTGAGCCAAAATTACTTCTTAAAATATTCTTCATCTCTGCCTGATTACGTAAAGAAAAACTAACTGACCAGATACTTAGAGGAAAGTCCCTTCCTTGTGCGGGATTATTATCACCTTGTTTGACTGCCAGAAACTTTCTATACTTCCAGGAATTATCCAGTTCGATTCCCACTCCGGCTGGTGGATCAATTCAGGTTTGTGAAATGGAACTATACCCGGATTTAAGACATAACCTTCAGATTTCAAACTGCGGACTTCTAAATAATGTTTCCCCTTAAACCATTTATCCATCCGCACTAAGCACCTGCGAATAGCAATGTCATGTAAATGATTAGGTGACAATTCGTCCTGGATATTATAGTCTATACCAGACTCCACATTGCCCGGTGCTGTATCATAAATATCTGCCGCAGTGTTTACCAGCCAATCTGTCAATTCCGGATTGTTCTTTAGATACTGATAATAAGCATTCTCATACAACTGCAAAGCGCTTTGCCGGTATAGAAGATGTTTATTTACTTCCCAGGCTATCTGATATTCTCCATATTTTTCCGCATAGTAGTTCGTTAGCTTCGCTTTTTTATAACCAAAGTAACCCGGATATTCCACGATCTGCCATTCAGATACTGACAGCATTTCCTGAGCTGCATCAAAAGAAAGCCTTTCTGGTCTTGAAGAAAGATTGCAGGCTCCCTCAATTGCTCTTGTATCACGATATGGGATAACTGATAGCTTTTGCCGCTGAATTTCTGGAAGCCTTGGTAATAAAAAAGCATAGATATCACAGGAAGTATATTTTGCCGGAACATGATTGAAGACAAGATATTTTCCTTGAAATGCCTCTAACTTCTCTGCAATAGCAAGTATTTGCGGTTCCTCAGTCTTAGATGCTGTACCAATCGTGTCATAACTCCTGCAGCCCGTGATTAAAGTCTCGGATTGTAAGAATTCTGGGTGAGCATCAAATAGCCTGGGAGTCGCTTCCGGGATATACGCCAGTAATGGTTTAGCATTTACTTCAAATATGTCTTTTTTCTCGCCAATTGATTCATTAATTTCAGCAGTAGTCAAATTCAGATATTCTTTTTTTAATTTTCGTTTTGGCTCTGCAATTATACAGCCTAAAGCATTAGCACTTTGAGTAG
Source organism: Candidatus Cloacimonadota bacterium (assembly GCA_021735645.1). GTDB lineage: Bacteria > Cloacimonadota > Cloacimonadia > Cloacimonadales > TCS61 > Stygibacter. Next base: position 8,486 of record JAIPGP010000116.1, on the reverse strand, counting down.
TCTCAAATACTTTCATCACTTTTCTATTATCAAGAATTACTTCATCTCCGTCTTCTAAACCGGTAATTTTATAGCTCAGTCCTGATCTACCCGTATTAGGCAGTGCCTTTATGAATGCTTTCAATATCTCTACGTTCCGGGCAGGGAGATATATCTGAGGTATTTTCTTTGTTAAGGCTTTATGAGCTAAATACATCGCTATCCCCTGATAATGCTCTTCCTGCAAACTGCTGATAAACAGGCGGGAAACACTCAACATTGGAGTGATGCATTGCCCTATATCAAGGATTATATCCCAGGAAGGTATCACCAGCCAGGAAGCCCAGTCTGCTATACTGAATGTGTTTACTTTCAATCTGCCTATCTGAAATTCTCTGCCATCAGGAATCATTCCTTTTTGCTCCTTTTAGTCTTTCTCATAAATTCACTATCCCATAAATCCTGTCAATTTTAACAATTTTCCGTGGCATATTTGCATCGCTGCTTAAGCAGGTGGAAAATAATCGGAAGTCCATCTGATGGGTGCATCATCAAGTTATCCTGCAAATTGAAGATGCGAAGAACCACGGAACACACTGACTACACGGAAAATGTAATATAGTGTAATGTAATGTGAAACACGGATTAGTAAATTTGTAAGGCAGTTTCTTATTTTCGATTCACACTTCTCACTTCTCACGTATTATACTACGCATTTTCCCAATTTCCCAATTTCTCAATTTCGATTTAAACCATTCACTTCTCACTTCTCACTTCTCACTTCTCACGAGACTGTTAGTAAATAAATCTGGCATCCCCCTGCTTTATTTACTAATAAAAACACATAACACGTAAATTAATATAGATTTACAGGTTATTATCTTTTGAAATTATTCTTTACCCTGAAAGGGTTGCATTATAATAGCCATGGGTGAAACCCATGGGAAAATGAACGAAAAATATCCCCACCCCTTCCCGCATTCGGCTTCGCCGAATGGGGGAAGGGGTGGGACTTTACGTGGTTTTGGGTCCATGGGTGTAACCCATGGCTATTATAGTTACACCCTTTCAGGGTGAAGATGAAAACAAAAATCCTGAGAAATTTCGGGGGGATGCGAGTTAGTAAATAAATAGTTTGACAATATGAAGGCATTAACAATAATATTTGTATGGAAGAAATAAAGAAAGTGCTGGTAAAGGCAAGGCATGCAAGGAAGATTAACTGGCTGAAAGCTCAGAAATTATTGAGTGAGAGTCTTAAAATATATCCGGAATCAGCAGAACTGGCTATTGAGCTGGCAGATATATATTTTCAGCAGAGACTATATCGGCAGGCGATCAATACATGTCAGACAGCTTTGCTTTATACAGATAATGAAGAATTACTCATTATTATAGCAAACTGCTTTCTTAGTATGCGGGAATATCATATAGCGAACAGCTATTTTCAGCGGGTAAAGCAGGAGAGTCCGGAGCTATTGTATAACCAGGCAGTATCTTTGGCACGGACGAAGCAATTTGAGGAAGCGATCCGTATTGCTCAGAAGGTGGTGGATTATAGAATCAAGTCACCTGTTCCTTATATTTTGCTGGCAGAGCTTTATTATAATCAAAAAGAATATCACAAAGCGATTAGTTGCTGTAATCAGGCGCAGGTGATAGCAGGGCTCAGTAGTGATGTCTGCTTTCTCCGCGGAATGTCCTGGCTGGCACAGCAGAATTTATTGAAAGCATATTGGGATTTCCATCAGGGAGAGATTTTTAAGATAGGGAATTCCGAGTATTATCGCAGTTATGGTATAGTCTGTGAGGGGATAGGGAAAACAGACAAGGCAATAGAGTTATTGAGAAAAGCTATTGATATAGCACCGCAGAAACCGGGAGCATATCTGGAATTGATCAGGATATATCTGGTGCATAATATGCTTGATTCTGCCGGGGAGTTACTGGCGGCAGCCAGAAATTCATTGCCGGAAGATTTTCCATTGGCTATAATGTATAATCGAATTATTGACGGGCTTACGCAGAGTCAAAGTTGAAGTTTTAATCCCCTTGAGGAGGCTTAATGGAATTTAGAAGAGTAATTATTAGTCTATTACTATTGATATTTGTGATGTCAATATTGCAGTCAGAAGACTTGCTGATCAGATTAGACAGACCGGAGCAGCATCTGATCAGCTGGCTGGAAGAAAATAAATTAAGTGACAGGATCACCTATAGCCGGGATGTTCTGGAAATTCTGGCTGATCCGGAAATTATAGAATATTTGGCTGACTGTCACATTGAATATGAAGTGCTGAAATCCGAAACAGATATTATCAGAGATTTGGAGAATTATCGTTCTTATGACGAGATGTATGCTGATTTGCTGAATTTCTCGGAAACATATCCTGAGATAACAAGTTTATCTACGCTGGGTCCTTCGATGTGCCATCAATACTATTTAGATGGTAATGACAATTATGCAGATTTTCAGCATGAGATCTGGTGCCTGAAGGTTTCTGATAATCCGGAGCTGGAAGAAGATGAACCGAATGTGTTCTTTGCCAGTTTGATCCATGCCCGTGAGACTATCAGTCTGGAAGTAGTGATGACTTTTATGGAGGAGTTTTTTGCCGATTATAGCAGTGATCCGGAGATAGCGGAATTTGTGGAAAACAACCAGATATGGTTCATTCCTTTGATCAATCCGGATGGCTACAAGCTTGTGCATGATGAGCTTCATCTTTATCACCGTAAAAATATGCGGGATAATAATGAAAATGGACTGCCGGATAATAGCTCTGATGATGGCGTGGATATGAACCGTAATTTTGGCTATGTGTGGGGTCCTAATGGTACTTCCTCAGATCCAGGTTCACCCTTGTATAATGGACCGGAAGCGTGGAGTGAACTCGAAGTTCAATATTTACGAGACCTGATCCAAAGTCGCAAGTTCTGGGCGGGAGTGACCTATCACAGTCAGGGAGAATGGGTGCTTTATCCTTTGGGAAATCTTCCCGGAGTATGCTCTTATGACCATGAGATAATGGGCGATCTGGCAACAGAGATGGCGTTAACTATTCCGCGTATCTCAAGTGCGGGGCACTATACCCCGGCACAGGCAGTAAATTTTGGTTATACCTGCCAGGGCACGATGGGGGATTGGTCATATTCAGAAGAGCGGGTGTTTGGCTATACTATAGAGCTGGCGAATCAATACATTCCCAATGATCCGGTGCCAATTTGTGAAGATAATCTAGAGGCATTTCGAGTGATGTTGCATCGGCTTGATAACAGAGTACTAACCGGGCATGTGACAGACCCCTGGGGTACTCCTCTGGTGGCTGCCGTGAATGTAATTCAAGTAGATGAGCAGGCAGGGATGACAGAAGTGGAGCCCTACCGGTCAGGAGCAATATTTGGCAGATATTTCCGTCCATTATTAACAGGTGAATATGATGTGGAATTTATCTGCGAAGGTTATGAGACGGAATTATATGAGAATTTATGGGTAAGTGAAGGAGGAGCAACTGAGCAGGATGCGATTTTGTATCCTACCTGGTGGGGAGAGCATGATAAAGGTGACGTGGATGATAATGGCAGTATAGATGCTTTTGACGCTTCGGTGCTGATGCGGTATATAGTGGGCTGGGACCCTGCCCCTTATGCGCCGCTGCCCTGGGAAGCCTGGCGACTGGTGATAGCCGATGCTACGCTGGATGGAGAGTTGGACAGTTATGACTGTTCTCTAATTTTACAATATGTAGTCGGTATAATTAACGAGTTTTAAATTCTGGAATAATTATGATTTTAAAAAGGGCATTCCTGGTGATATTTTTCCTATCTATTGTACTATTATCAAGTGCAGAAGATCTGTTGATCCGGTTGCCATCAGCTGATGTGAAGCTCAAAAACTGGTTGAACAGCAGGAAACTAAGTGGCAGGATCACCCATGACAGGGAATGTCTGGAGATCATAGCAAATACGGAGATACTGGAATATTTAATAGATAATCAGATAAATTATGAAGTATTAAAGACGGAATCAGAAATAAGACGCGATCTGGAAAATTACCGTTCTTATGATGAGACTTATGCTGCTCTGCAAGGTTTTTCTGAAACATATCCGGAAATCAGCAGTCTATTTTCTTTAGGACCGTCTATGGGTCATCAGTATTATCTGGAAGGAAATGAAAATTATGCAGATTTTCAGCATGATATCTGGTGCCTGAAAGTATCAGATAATCCTGAAGTAGAAGAAGATGAGCCAAATGTTTTCTTTGGGAGCATGATCCATCCTAATGAGGCAATTACCCTGGAAGTAGTGATGACTTTTATGGAGGAATTATTTGCTGGTTATGGCAGTGATCCTGAGATAACAGAATTTGTGGAGAATAATCAAATCTGGTTTATTCCAATAATCAATCCGGATGGATATAAGCTGGTGCATGATGAGCTTTTTTATCAACGCAAGAACATGCGGGATAATAATGAAAATGGTTTGCCAGATTACAATTTTGAAGATGGTGTGGATTTGAACCGAAATTTTGGCTATGTGTGGAATCCTGATGGTCCCGATCCATATTCTTGTAGTCCGACATATAATGGACCTGAGGAATGGAGCGAACTGGAAATACAATATTTGAGAGATTTGATCCAGGCGCGTAAATTCTGGGCAGGGATCACTTATCACAGTCAGGGTGAATGGGTGCTTTATCCCTTGGGTATGACGGCGGGTGTTTGCTCTTGCGATCACGAAATATTGGGCGATCTGGCTACTGAGATGGCAATGACAATTCCGCGGATAGACTCTCCGGGCTATTATACCCCGATTCAATTAGTAGATTATGGAACCTTTTATGGAACTATGAGTGACTGGGCTTATGCCGAAGAGCGAGTATTTGGCTATGCAATAGAATTAGCTACTGCACATATACCAAGTGACCCATTGCCGATATGTGAAGACAATATGGCTGCTTTTCGGGTAATGCTGCACCGGCTTGATAATCGTTTGCTGACAGGGCATGTAACTGATCCTTCCGGGAATCCACTGGTGGCAGAAATAAATGTGGTTCAAATAGATGAACAGGAAGGAATGACAGAGGTGGAACCCTATAGATCAGGAGCACTTTATGGCAGATACTATCGTCCGCTTTTGACAGGGGAATATGATGTGGATATTATCTGTGAAGGTTATGAAACTGAGTCAATATCAGGAGTGGTGGTAGATGAAAGTGGAGTGACAGAACTGGAAGTGGTCTTAAATCCTATCTGGTCGAATGTGCATTTAATGGGCGATGTAGATGATAATGGCAGAATTGAGGCATTTGATGCTTCAGTGCTAATGCGTTATATTGTAGACTGGGACCCTGCACCTTATGCTCCGTTGCCCTGGGAGATATGGAGATTGAATATAGCAGATATCAATCAAGATGGTGAACTGGATTCTTTTGATTGTGCCCAAATAATGCAATATGTAGTAGGAATAATAGGTGAATTTTAATAAAACAGGAGAATAATGAAAGCGATATCAGTATGTGGATTTCATCATACCGGCAAGACTGGCGTATGTGAAGCCTTGATCAGTGGACTTGTAAAGCGGGGAGAACGTGTTGCCTCGATTAAAGACATTCATTATGAAAAATTCAGTATGGAAAAACCGGGTTCAAATAGTGACAGGCATTACCAGGCAGGTGCTGAACCGGTATTTGCCAGAGGTATTGATGAAACTGATCTGATCTGGAGAAGACAATTGACTTTCAATGAGATGATCACCCATATAGATGCTGACTGGCTGATCGTGGAAGGAATGCACGAACTGGCAATGCCCAGGATCATTTGCGGGGCAACTACGGATGATTTAGAAAAACTGAATGACTCTACTGTCTTTGCTGTGAGTGGTAAATATGCTGATGAGCATGATATATATGGTGAATTGCCGGTTATCAGTGCTCTTAATGAGCCGGAAAGACTGGTTGATCTGGTTCTTGCCAGAGGCTTTGCCGTATTACCTCAGGTTGACCCGGAATGCTGCTCACATTGCGGGATGAGTTGCCACGAATTCGTGGGAGCTGTGCTGCGTGGAGAAAGGCAGCGTGCGGAATGCGTAGCAGAGAATCTGGGGAAAGTACGGGTCTGGCAGGATGAGCAGGAGATGAAGCTGGTACCTTTTGTCCAGAATATTCTGCATGATTCCATTGAAGCACTTTTAAAGAATCTGAAAGGTTATAAAACCGGCAGGATCAGAATAGAATATGATAACAGCAGAGATTAAATATGAAATGTCCTGTCTGCGGAAATGAGCTGGAAACCGGCTGTCAGGTTTGCCCCTGGTGTGAATCACCGCTTAAAGCAGTCAGGCGGTCAGCAGCAGCTAAAGAAAAGATCAGATGCCGGAACATCAAATCTGACCAGCCAACTATTGAGCTAGCCCTGAGCCGTTTGCAAAAACAGCTTTATGGTGCCAAAGCAGATGGTGTAAGGATACTGAAGATTGTACATGGTTATGGCTCTTCCGGTAAAGGTGGAGATATCCGTTATGCTGTGCGTGAGTTGCTGCAGGGTTTGCGTTATACCGCTTTGATAAATTGCTATATCCCAGGAGAACAATTTGGTGGGAACTATGAAGAAGCCAGAAGGGTTGCCGGGCAGTTTCCCGTCTTAAAAAGAGATTCTGACTGGAATAAGGGTAATCAGGGAATTACTATCATCCTATTGGGAAAATGAAAAAGAGGCAGATAACTTTTCCTGAGCAGGGGATTCTGCGAAAGCATTATCAGAAAATCGAAGATGCGGAAAGAGAAAGGCAGATTTACAACCTGCAACTGAGCTTTATGCCAAAATTGCTTAAGCAGGGAAGAGATGAAGCCGGAGAATATAATGATTTTGAATATCTGAGCTGCCGGAATTTGTGGCAAAAAAAAGATATAGATTTTGGGGCAGTTGCCAGATTGTATAGTAAATTGCATTCTCAGCAAAAAAAAAATGATAAGGTTATCTGCCAGATAGATACAAGTCCGCAGAATATAATTTATGTGGACAGCTCTGACAGCTATTTTTTTATTGATTTTGTAGACTGGCGTCTGGAATATGCGGAATTTGATCTTATTCATTTCCTGCTTTTTTGGGCGGCAGTGAAAGAAAAACAGCATTATATCCAGTTGCAGAATGATTTTGTAACTGGCTATATAGCAGAGAGATGTATCGATACTGAAAGATGGCGGAAGCTGGTGCCAAAGGTGATAGAATTCTTTGATCAGCGCCGGCAGCATTATGGTAAATACGAAAAAAATATCTGCCCTGATAAGCATTTTAACCGAAAATATTTAGCTGGCTCCGGGTTAATATCAGAAGGTAATCAGCTGCATCTAGAGTTAGAATAAATGTTAGAAGACCGCGAATATCTTAGTCTCTACGGCTCAAGGTTAAATAACTATAATTATTGTATTTAGCAGAAAAAAAATATTTTAATTGACAGATATATCTGATAATCAAGATTAGGCATTCCCCCCAAAAAGAGGGGGACGGCAGTATTCTTTGCATACTGCGAAAATGAAACCTGGAAAAATTAAAGCAGGTTTTTAGATCATTTAGGAGGATTTATGGCAAAGGCAAAATTTGTACGTAATAAGCCGCATGTTAACGTCGGCACGATTGGTCATGTTGACCATGGAAAGACAACTTTAACGGCAGCGATCACGCTTTACCTTAGTAAAAAAGGTGGAGCAGAATTTGCCAGTTTTGACAGTATCGACAATGCCCCGGAAGAAAAGGAACGTGGAATCACAATTGCCACTGCTCACGTGGAATATCAGACAGAAAATCGTCATTATGCTCACGTGGATTGCCCCGGTCATGCAGATTATATCAAAAACATGATCACTGGCGCTGCCCAAATGGATGGTGCCATCCTGGTAGTTAGTGCAGCTGATGGTCCTATGCCCCAGACGAGAGAGCACATTCTGCTGGCCCGTCAGGTGGGAGTTCCCGCTATGGTTGTATTCCTGAACAAGGCAGACATGGTAGATGATGAAGAGCTTCTGGAACTTGTAGAACTGGAAGTTCGCGAATTACTTACCGAATATGAATTTCCTGGAGATGATATCCCTATCATTACCGGATCTGCTTTATTAGGTTTGAATGGCGACCCGGGACCATTAGGCGAGCAGGCAATTCAGAAATTAATGGACGCGATAGATTCTTATGTACCGCTTCCAGAACGTCAAACAGACCTCCCCTTCCTGCTTCCTGTTGAGGATGTATTCTCAATTCAGGGACGTGGAACTGTTGCTACCGGACGTATTGAACGTGGCGTAGTGAAAGTGGGTGAGAAGCTGGAACGTGTGGGTATCCATGCAACAGTAGAGACGGTATGTACCGGAGTAGAGATGTTCCGCAAGATACTTGATCGTGGTGAAGCTGGTGACAATGTGGGAATATTGTTACGCGGCATGGCAAAAGATGAGATCGAACGCGGCATGGTATTGGCTAAACCCAAATCAGTGAAGCCTCATACCAAGTTCAGTG
>JAIPGP010000016.1 GCA_021735645.1 Candidatus Cloacimonadota bacterium | reverse complement strand
AATAAGAAGCCATACTATCAAAGGTTATCTGAAAATGAATACATTTTTTACTTTAATGGAGCACAGTTGATGAAATGGGAAGGCGAGCTTGTGGAAATTGACCAGAATGTAATAACAATCAACCAATCATGCCTTGCCTGCTATCCCAATCCTTTTAATCCGGAAGTTACTATATCATTTACAGTATCAGGAGAAAATGAAAATGCTTCTATCAATGTCTATAATGCAAAAGGACAAAGAGTTCGTGAATTAAGGATTATGGGTAAAGAATTAGGGGTAAATTCGGTTGTCTGGGATGGTTGCAATGAAACCGGCAAGAGGATGGCATCCGGTATATATTTTGTTACCTTAAACTTGAATGGGAAAACGATGGATTTTAAGAAAATAACTATGATTAAATAACAGGAGGAGGAAGAGAATTAAGGATTAAGAATTAAGGATTAAGAATTGGATTTATCTGGATTGAGCGACATGGACTGACTTTATTCATTTTGAATTGAATGTAATTGACTAAGAATTTGGTGAAAGTGGTCGCCAGAAATCATACCCTGAGTAACGTTCATAACTCCTGCTTAGCTGGGTGGAATTTTGCCTTTTACCACGAAGTGATTTTCTATGTAGATCAAACTTTCCAGTTTGATGGAAAATTAATGCTTAATCCGGGGTTTAAGCTACATCCAAAACCCCTTAGCTGCCTATGACTTCCCTTTTACCTCAAAGTGGTTTGCCATGTATTCAAACTTTCCAGTTTGATGGAAAATTAATGCTTAATCCGGGAGGATTAAGCTACATCCAAAACCCCTTAGCTGCCTATGACTTCCCTTTTACCTCAAAGTGGTTTGCCATGTATTCAAACTTTCCAGTTTGAGGGAAAATAATGTTTAATCCGGGAGAATTAAGCTACATCGGGGCAGGCATTTCCGATGAGTATATCGGCTCAACTCGATAGCTGGAGTGTGATTTTAGCCTGGAAAGCTCAATAATATTTGGCAGATGAAAATTTACTGTACCCCGAGATATAAACAACTATCTGAAATATAGAAATATAGATAAATATTCTGCTGGCAAAACACAGGTAGAGCAGCTTGTTTTAAAGTGTTTGACAAGATAAGGGGTTGATAGTTTTTTTCCCTGTAATTTTGCCTTTAGATGGATGTAAGATGTAAGGTAAAATAAATAAAGGATAAAGAAACAGGTAATGTATGAAAAAAACAGGCAGTATTATTTTAATACTAACTATAATATTTAGTTTAAGTGCTCAGCTTCCCACCGTGATTTCACCCAATCTAATGATCAAAGTGTCACTTACCGGAGCTATTGACTGCCCGGGAGTGTATAGTCTGGAAGCAGGCAGCCGGCTCTCGGAGGCACTCTGGCTGGCAGAACAAGCCAATCGGGAATTAAAATCTTCGGAAGATAAACAAATTTGTGAAGAAGAAGATGAAAATGCTTTATCAGCTACTGAATACTCAAAACGTAATATTGAGCTACGCCGGAATGGAGAAATTATTCATATTGACCTGCAGAAATATCTGCTGCAGGGTGATCTGAGAAGTAATCCTCAGCTTAGGGATAATGATCTGATCTATCTGCCTGCAGGTGTGAAAAATCTGAGCATCTGGGGAGCAGTAAATGCCAGTGGTGAATATGAACTTCTGGCAGGAGACCGCATCACTGATCTGATAGACCTGGCATTAGGCATCAGCGAATCTGCCCGCAAGGATAGTGCCAGTCTGGTGCGTATTGATTATCATACAGGCGAGATACAGGAATACTATTTTTCACCGGCGGCTATTCTATCTGCTAGACAAAGTCCTGATAACAGAGCACTGCAAAGCGGAGACCGGATTTATATCCGCAGCCTGGCAGAATATGAGAGCAAATTCAAGGTTACAATTGCCGGAAATGCTCTCTATCCGGGAGAATATGCTATTGAGCCGGGAAAGACAACGCTATCAGCTATTCTCAGAAAAAGTGGCGGAGCCAGCCGGTTTGGCAATTTGAAAAATGCTTATCTGCAAAGAATTTCGGAACGGGATACTACTGTGATCTTTGATCCCGAATATCAAAGACTGAAAGATATGAACTATATAGAGCTTACTCAGATGGAAAGGGAATATTTGAAATTTAAAGAGCGTGAGCTGGCAGGTAAAATAGCAGTAAATTTTGAGACCCTGGGAGAAAAAGGCTCCGGAAATGCCGATATTATTCTGCAGGATAATGATTATATCTATATACCAGATCAGGTAACAAGCGTGGAAGTGAGTGGAGCAGTAATGTATCCGGGTGCATATAAATGGCAGGCTGGCAAAAATTTTGAGTATTATGTGGAACTGGCAGGAGGATATACAAATCAAGCCCATAAAAGCAAAATCCGTTTGATCATGGCTGAATCAGGGTCATGGTTGAAAAAAGATAAAAACTATAGAATTGACCAGGGCGACAAAATATTTGTCCCTGAAAAAGAAGAAATTGAAATCTGGGAGATAACTAAAGAAACATTGAGCATTATGGCACAACTGGCAACAGTGATAATCGCCATTAGAAATATAAATACAAATTAATCTGATCAGGAGATAATATGAAGATACTAATAACCGGTGGCTCTGGATTTATCGGATCACACCTGGTGGAAAAGCTGTTGAAAAGCGGAAATGAGGTTTCAGTGATAGATAATCTATCTACCGGAAAATTCTCTAATATTAAGCCATTTCTGAAAAATCCCCGCTTTTCCTATACCATTGACACTATTCTAAACCGCAAAATATTAAAGAAACTGATAGAACAAAATGATCAAATCTATCACATGGCAGCAGCTGTGGGTGTGAAGTATATCATTGATAATCCTCTGCAGTCATTAAAGGTGAATATCACAGGAACAGATAATGTTCTGGAATTTGCCAATGACTACAAGCGGAAGCTTTTGATAGCCTCCACCTCAGAGATATATGGTAAAAGTGATCAAATACCTTTTAAAGAAAATGCCGACCGCTTTTTGGGTTCTACGCATATTTCACGCTGGAGCTATTCATCTTCCAAGGCTATTGATGAATTTCTGGCTCTGGCATATCATCGGGAAAAAAGACTGCCTATCGTGATCGTGCGCTGCTTTAATACTGTGGGACCCAGACAGACCGGTCAATATGGCATGGTGATTCCCAAGTTCGTGAAAAGTGCACTTTTAAATCATCCTATCACGATTTTTGGTGACGGCAAGCAAAGCCGCTGCTTCTGCGATGTGGATGACGTCACCGATGGTATGATCACTTTGATGGATAAAAAAGAAGCTGAAGGTGAAATTTATAATATTGGTAATGATGAGAGTATCACCATAGAAGAATTAGCCCACATAATCAAAGAAATGACCAGAAGCAAGTCCAAAATTGAGTATATTAATTATGAAGATGCCTATGAAGAAGGCTTTGAAGATATGCGGAGAAGAGTTCCTGACCTCACTAAGATCAAAACCCTGATCGATTATCAGCCCAAGCATGATCTCAAAGATATTTTAACCAGAATTATAGATTACTTTGAAAAATAAAAAGGTGAATTATGAATGTTCCACTTTTAGACCTGAATGCCCAGTATAATGAAATCCTGGACGAGATAAAAGTTGCTATTAATAAGGTTTTAGACAGTCACCAATATATCCTGGGACCAGAAGTTCAAGAGCTCGAAGCTGCGGTAGCAAAATATTGTCAGGTGGGCAGAGCAATTGGCTGTGCGTCAGGTACAGATGCTCTGGTACTGTCACTGAAAGCTATTGATATCCAGCCCGAAGATGAGGTTATCACTACTCCATTTACCTTTTTTGCTACAGCCGGCTCTATCCATCGGGTAGATGGTAAACCGGTATTCGTGGATATTGATCCCGGAACTTTTAATATTGATCCCGAAAAAATCGAAGCCGCTATTACTGAGAAAACCCGGGCAATTATTCCGGTTCATCTCTTTGGTCAAACCTGCGAAATGGATAAGATCAGGGAAATAGCTGATAAATATAACCTGAAGATCATCGAAGATACTGCTCAGGCAATTGGCGCTAAATATCTGAACAAACCCGCCGGTTATTTTGGTGACATTGCCACTCTGTCATTTTTTCCCAGTAAGAATCTGGGGGCTATGGGTGATGCCGGCATGTGCCTCACTGATGATGATGAACTGGCAGAGATAATCACACTGCTGCGTACCCATGGTGAGCATCCCAAATATATCCATAAATGGGTGGGTTTAAACAGCCGGCTGGATACACTGCAGGCTGCAGTGCTCTTAGTGAAACTGCCCTATCTGGATAAATGGACCCGGCAGCGGCAGGCTAATGCCAGATATTACTACGAAAATATGGCGGACATCAAGGGCATTGAGCTGCCCTATATCCACCCTAAAGCAGAATCTATCTTCAATCAGTTCACTTTAAAAGCAGAAAGACGTGACCAGCTTCTGGAATTTCTCCGTAAAAATCAGGTCGGCTGCAATATCTATTATCCCAAATCTTTGCATTTGCAGGAATGTTTTTCCTATCTGGGTCACAAAAAAGGTGATTTCCCGATTAGTGAAGCTATCACACAACAGGTGATCTCTCTGCCTATCTATTCCGAGCTTACAAATGAGCAGCAGGATTATGTGATCAGCAAGGTCAGAGAATTTTATCACAATAATTGATGAGGAAATTATGATGAATAGTATAGTTTGTATAAAACAGGTTCCGGATACTACCGAAATCAGGATTGATCCTGTAACCAATACTTTGATCCGTGAAGGAGTGGAAAGCATTATCAACCCTTTTGATCTATATGCCATCGAAGAAGCGGTGCGGATCAAAGAAAAATTTGGCGGTAAAGTTACTGCCCTCAGCATGGGACCTCCGCAAGTGGAAAAAGCGCTCAGGGATGCCGTAGCTCTGGGTGTGGATGAGATCATTCTGCTCAGCGACCGTAAATTCGCCGGAGCAGATAGCTGGGCAACTTCACACACCCTTTCTGAAGCTATTAAGAAAATTGGCGAATATGACCTGATCTTCTTTGGTCAGCAGGCAATTGATGGAGACACAGGACAGGTAGGTCCCGGCGTCTCAGCCTTTCTTGAACTGCCGCAAGTCTGCTTTGTGAAAGAAATCGTGGAAATCTCAGAAAATAGCGTTACTGTAAAGCGGCTCATGGAAGAAGGGTTTGACGTTATTCAAGCTCCTCTGCCCACTGTGCTTTCGGTAGTGAAAGACCTTAATACTCCCCGCCTGCCCTCGCTAAGAGGTAAACGGCTGGCAAAAAATACCCAGCTTACCGTCTGGAATGCTGATGATCTGGGCCTGGATGAAAAAGAAATCGGCTTAAATGGTTCACCTACTCAAGTAGTAAAGATTTTCTCTCCTAAACTGGATAAGGAAGTGGAAAAACTGGAAGGTCTCACTTCCGAGGAAGCTGCCGAAAGGATTTATCACCGCCTCAAAGAATTAGGCAAATAAATCTTATGATTCATAATATCAATCCAGTAATTGTTGATTTTGGCTTAGTGCAAATCCGCTGGTACGGTTTCTTTTATCTGCTCAGTTTTGTATTAGGATATATTCTCCTGAAAAAGAACTTCAAGTATCGCGATATTAAGATCAGTTCTGATGATTATGAAAGTCTTCTCTTTAATCTCTGCCTGGGTGTGATCATCGGTGGCAGACTGGGTTATATTGTGTTTTATAATCTGGAATATTTCATTGCTAATCCCCTCAAGCTCCTGGCTGTGTGGGAAGGTGGAATGAGCTTTCATGGCGGAGCCTTAGGCGTTATCTATGTTGGCTTCCGCTTCTGCCGCAAACATGCTGTCAGCTTCTGGCAGATAGCGGATTGCGTAGCTCCCATTGGCACTATTGGCCTGGGTCTGGGCAGACTGGGAAACTTTATTAATGGCGAATTGTATGGCAAGGTTACTGACCTGCCCTGGGGTATTATCTTCCCCGCCGGAGGCGATCTGCCAAGGCATCCTACCCAGCTCTATGAATTATTATTTGAAGGTATAATTCTCTTCATTATCACTCAGACTATATTAGTGAAAAGCCACAGACGTGGACTGGTTTTCTGGAGCTGGCTGCTGGGTTATGGCATTTTCCGCTTTCTGGTGGAATTTCTGCGTATCCCCGATGAACAGTTAGGCTATATCTGGGGGTTCACTACTATGGGACAAATACTGAGCACCTTCATGATAATTGCTGGACTGGCTGGGATCATCTGGCATAAACCGGACAGGAAATGCGTCACAGCCTGATAATATTGACCGTTTTATCTCTTCTACTGCTCAGCAGTTGCGCTATCTTCAAAATCAATAATACCAGTCAGCAAGAGAACCTTCAGGCAGAAACTCTGCTCTGGCAGGATTTCAGGATTGATGGTATTATTAAGATCACTGACCAGGGTTTTAATCTCATCAAGGACATCGCTATCATCCGCAATGACCAGCAGGTGAAAGTGACTCTCTATGACACCGGTTTCTTTGGTTTTTCACCACAGCCCTTTGCCAGTCTGGCGATCACTGACAGTATATATATTAATATCCCCTCAATAGATAACCCCTTGCAGTATGAGCAGATAAATAATCTGATTACCGGCTTGCTCATCCTGAAAAATGGTATTTTCCCGCAGCAGGAATTAGCTAAAATGCTGCCTGAAATAATGAATACCAAAAAATACCAAACTGCTGATAAAATCCTCAAATTTAATAAAAATTTGCAGTTGATTTCTTTTGCCCTCCCGCAGCAGCAGGTGGAATTACACTTTCTGAGAGAAAATATGAGCGAACCTGAGAAAATTGAGTTATATTTTCATAAGAAGATTGCTGTAATTATTGAAGTAGATAAATTTACCTGGAAAAATTAGGAGAAATTATGATAGAACGCTATTCAAGACCGGAAATGAGCCGGATATGGGAACTGCAAAACCGCTATCAATGTATGCTGGATGTGGAACTGGCAGCCTGCCGGGCAATGAACGAATCCGGCATTATCCCCGCTGAAGACCTGGAAAATATCCTCGAAAATGCCGATTTCAACCTGGAACGCATTGATGAAATTGAAAAAGTTACCAGGCATGATGTGATCGCCTTTCTCACCAGTGTGGCAGAATTTGTGGGTCCTTCCGCACGCTGGATACATTATGGCATGACCTCTTCTGATGTGCTGGATACTGCTACTTCGCTGCAATTGATGCAGGCTGGCGGCATCATACTGCGGGACATGGTGAAGCTTTCCGAAGAACTCAAGCTCCGGGCAGAAGAATTTCAAAACACGCTCTGCATCGGCAGGTCACACGGCATTCATGCTGAGCCTACTTCTTTCGGACTCAAATTTGCACTCTGGTATGGTGAGATGCAGCGTAATATAGCCCGTATGGAAACTGCTGTAGAACGTATATCGGTGGGACAGATTTCCGGTGCTGTGGGCAATTATGCTCATTTATCACCCGTGATAGAAGAAATCACCTGCGAATATCTTGACCTCACTCCGGTTAATATTTCCACTCAGGTCATCCAGCGGGACAGAATAGCGGAATTTCTTTATGCCCTGGCAGCAATAGGCTCTACTATAGAAAAAATCTCTGTTGAGATCAGGCATTTGCAGCGTACTGAGGTGCGTGAAGTAGAAGAGAATTTTGCCAGCGGACAGAAAGGATCATCTGCCATGCCTCATAAACGAAATCCCATCACTACTGAGCAAATGACCGGTATGTCTCGCCTTTTGCGTTCCTATGCTCACACTGCCATGGAAAATAACACACTCTGGCACGAACGCGATATCAGCCACTCATCTGTAGAACGCATCATTCTGCCTGATGCCACTATTATGATGAATTATATGCTCAATAAAATGATCACGCTTATCGAAAACCTGCTGGTATATCCCGAAAATATGAAAAAGAACCTGGAACTTACCAATGGTCTGGTCTTCTCGCAAGTGCTGCTCCTGGAATTAGCTAAAACCGGTATCTCACGCGAAGAATCCTATGCTATTGTCCAGAGAAACGCTATGAAATGCTGGGAAACCGGCGAGCAGTTCCTTGACCTCCTGCTGGCTGATGATGCCGTGAAACCATACTTATCCGAAACTGAGATCAGAGCAATATTCAGTTATGATCGCTACCTGAAAAATGTGAAATTTATCTACAAAAGGGTGTTTAAATAATGACCGAAAAACAAAAACAGATCATGTATGAAATCCGCAAAGAAAAATTGAGAATGCGTATGCCCCTGGTGATTCTTATTCTGATCACCTTTGTTATCTATAACTTCTGGCTGCCCATGGAATTCATTAAATGGCTGGCTGTTGCCATCCTGCTTATCTATCTGGGAATTGGCTTCTATTACCAGAAGAAATTGAGAAAAGAGCTTGATCGGATTTCGGCAGAAACCGGGGATGGAAAAGAAGAAATTACTCAGGACTAGAACCTGCTGTATCCATGTTTCTAAAACCGCTTTTTGATCTCTTCTTTCCTCAAATCTGCTTTGGCTGCGGTAACCGCATCAGCTACAAAGTGCCAGCAGATTTTGATAACCTCAGACAACAGAAACTCTGGGAAATCAACCGCTATTTATGCCCTGCCTGCCTGGAAAACCTGGTTGTGCTTTCTGATGACATCTGCCCCAAATGCGGTAACCCGCTCCTCGCTTCCGGCTGCCCGCACTGCACAAAAACCAAATTCGTCTTCACTGCTGCACGTTCCGTTTTCCTCTTTGATGAGCGTACCCAAAGATTGGTGCATGGGCTCAAATATTACAGCTTCCTCAAAATCGCCCCTGTGCTCGCTGCCTATGCCAGCCTCTACCTGGAAAATCACTGGAAATGGCAGAAACCGGACATCATCATCCCCGTCCCGCTCCACAAAGTTAAATTTCGCGAAAGAGGCTTTAATCAAAGCGCTGAAATCGGACGCTGGCTGGCAGAATTCAGCAGCATCGAATATAGAGATGACATCATTTTACGCAATAGATACACCCGCACTCAAACCAGTCTGGGCAGAAAGGAAAGACACAAAAACGTTAAAAATGCTTTCGATATCTCACCGAAACATTCTCTGAAAAATAAAACTGTTCTGCTCCTGGATGACGTATTTACTACTGGAGCTACCTGTAATAGTTTAGCACGTCTGCTGATAGACAAAAAAGCTCAGCAAGTCTTTGTCTTGACAATAGCAAGACCCTCTTAAATTTTTACCTGATTGAAAATTAAATACTGAGGTGGATTAAAGTGAAGAATAATGCTCAAGGTATCATCATCGAAATCAGCCGCGAACGCGCCCTGATCCTCATCGATAAAGCTGCCCGCTTTTTCGTGGAACGAAAGCTCACACCAGCTGCTCTCATGACCATTGAGTCTTTGCGTCCACTTAATTTTATCGGTAGCCAGATCATGTATATGATCATGCCCTTTGCTGAACTGTTCTTTAATTCTAAGCAGTTTCAGGAATTTGCCGTCCTCATGGAAGATGATGAATATATCAAAATCCTGCTGGAAAGAATCGATGAACTTGATACCGAAATCTGGCGCGAAGAAAGAAAACTTGCCCAGCTCAAAAGAAAAAAAAGAAAAGAAAATTTCCATAAATTTATTAAGAAAATTTTTAAGAAATAAACGGAGGAATATATGGCTCAAGAGTTAAGGCGTATTATTGCTACTGATTGCGGTAGTACGACCACAAAAGCAATACTGATTGAGTATATTGATGGAGAATACCGGCAAACTGTGCGCGGTGAAGCACCCACTACTGTGGAAGCACCTCTTAACGATGTTACCAGAGGAGTGATCAATGCTGTCACTGAACTGCAGGAACTTGCCAGACTGAAATATGATAATCCCGATATACTATTGACAAATGGGGAAACCCTGATCGTGCCCCGCCAGGGCGATAATGGTGCTGATGCTTATGTGTCCACCTCATCTGCCGGCGGTGGTCTGCAAATGATGGTTACCGGCGTGGTTGCCAAAATGACCGGTGAAAGTGCTGAACGTGCTGCCCTGGGTGCCGGTGCTATTGTGATGGACCTCATTGCCAGTAACGATAAACGCGCGAATCATGAAAAAATCGAACGCATTCGTCAATTACGACCAGACATGATACTCATGGCTGGCGGTGTGGATGGCGGCACCACCAAGCACGTGGCAGAAATGGCTGAACTTGTAGGCGCTGCTGATCCCAAACCCCGCCTCGGCTCCAGCTATAAACTTCCTATTATTTATGCCGGTAATACAGATGCCAGAGACATCATAAAAGAAACCCTGGAAGAGAAAGTTGACCTGATAATTACCGAAAATCTGCGTCCCACTATGGAACGTGAAAACCTGGGCCCTGCCCGTGATAAAATCCATGACCTCTTTATGGAACACGTTATGCAGCAGGCTCCCGGATATAATAAATTGATGTCCTGGACAGTAGGTCCGGTCGATGGCAAGCTGGAAAATATCCCCATCATGCCCACCCCCGCTGCTGTAGGAAATATTATGCAAACTATTGCCCGTAACTACAAAATTGAGGTTCTGGGCGTTGATATCGGCGGAGCTACTACTGATGTATTCTCCGTATTCACCGATGATCATGTCTTCAATAGAACTGTTTCTGCTAATCTGGGTATGAGCTACAGTATCTCAAATGTACTGGCTACTGCCGGTGTGAAAGATATTCTACGCTGGGTACCTTTCCATATTGATGAATCTGAACTTCGTAATATGATCAAAAATAAAATGATCCGTCCTACCACTATTCCTCAAAAACTGGAAGAACTGGTTCTGGAACAGGCTATTGCCAAAGAAGCACTTAGATACGCTTTCATCCAGCATAAGGAATTCGCTGTTTCTCTGAAAGGAGCTCAGCGTCAACGTGGTATTGATGAAGCTTTCTCACAAAGTACTTCCGGTGAAACTATTGTGGATATGATGTCACTCGATCTGCTGGTTGGTTCTGGAGGTGTGCTCTCGCATGCTCCCCGCCGGCATCAGGGTGTGATGATGATGATAGATGCCTTCCTGCCGGAAGGTATCACACGACTGGCTGTGGATAGCATCTTTATGATGCCCCATCTGGGTGTTCTGGCAGAAATCTCGGAGAAAGCTGCTACTGAAGTTTTTGAAAAAGATTGTATTGTCTATCTGGGCACCTGTGTTGCCCCGGTAGGTAAAGGCAAACCTGGCAAAACAGCACTCTCTGCCGAAATCACTCTCCCGGACGGCTCTACCTTCAAAGAAGACATCCCCTTTGGTGAACTGAGACTCCTCAAATGCGGGGTTGGCGAAAAAGCAAAAGCTGTTCTTAAACCGCAGCAGGGTCTCGATATCGGGGAAGGTAAAAATCAGGAAATCACTACTCAACTCCATGGCGGCGTTGTGGGAATCGTTCTGGATACCAGAGGCAGAAGACCATTTGATCTTCCCGAAAATACAGAAGAACGTGTTGGCTTGCTAAAAAAATGGATGCGGGAACTGAATGCTTATCCCGAATCTATCTTGAAATAGGAGGTTAAAATGGCTCAAGCTTATTCTGCTGGATTAACTGTTACCGAAAGTATTACCCTGAGAAAAGAACGCATTCTTCCTCTGAAAGGGAAGGTTCTCGTAAAAAAAGGAGACAAGGTAAAAGCACAGGACCTGGTAGCTCAAACTCTGCTGCCCGGCAAAGTTATACCTTTTAACCTCGCAAATAAACTCGGTGTGCCTGCTGATCAGGTGAGAAACTATATAAAAGTCACTGCCGGTGATAATATCACTAAAGGTGACGTAATTGCCAAGACTAACGGCTTTCTCGGGATGTTTAAAACTACTGTAAAATGCCCCTTGACCGGCGAAATTGAAAATATCTCTAAAATTACCGGACAGCTGCTGCTGCGTGAACCGCGCATCCCTGTTCAGGTGAAAGCTTTCATCGATGGTATCGTCGTGGATGTGGTTCCCGAAGAAGGTGTGATCATCGAAAACCGCTCAGCTTACGTGCAGGGTATCTTTGGCATTGGCGGCGAAACATATGGTCAGATCAAAGTTCTCGTAAAAAATCCTCAAGACACTATTAATGCCAATGATCTGGATGATAGCTGCAAAGACAAAATCTGCGTCTGTGGTGCCATGGTGGATTATGATACTATCATTAAAGCCCGGAAAATCGGCGTTAGTGCCCTCATCACCGGCGGTATTGATGATAATGACCTCAAAAAACTACTCGGTTATAATATCGGTGTGGCTATTACCGGACACGAAAATATCGGTCTTTCCATCATCTGCACGGAAGGTTTTGGTAATATTAAAATGGCTGAAAACACCTTTACTCTCCTCAAGAAGTTTGAAGGTAAAGATGCCTCCTGCCACGGGATGACCCAGATCAGAGCAGGTGTGATGAGACCGGAAATTATCATCCCCCTCCAGTTCTCCGAAGAAGACCTCGTGGTGGAAGAACCTAAATCTTCTACTTTAGAGATCGGCTCCCGTATCCGCATCATCCGCCAACCGAATTTCGGCGAAATCGGCAAAATTACTGCCCTACCCGAAGAACTCACTAAAGTAGAATCCGAAACCCTCGTCCGTATCCTCGAAGCCGAACTCGATAATGGCAAAAAAATCAGTATCCCCCGCGCAAATGTGGAAGTTATCGAAGAATAATTTGCCCCGCAAAACCGGGTAATTTAAAAATAATTAGTTTTATTCGACCTGGTAATTGAAATTTCACTTTCAATTACTATAGATAAACCAAAAGGCAGCTTCATACCAGAAGCTGCCTTTCCTTTTTACAAGTAGATTTCTCCCACAACAACAAAGCACAATCCCACAAAAAAATGCGGGATTGTGCTTTGTTGCTGGGGGAAAGGGGGGAGAGTGGACAGTGGACTAAGTGGACGCAGTGGACGGATTGTATCCAGACCATCCCTGGTCTGGGTTTTTTACGTATCCAGACCATCCCTGGTCTGGGGTTTTTGCGTATCCAGACCATCCCTGGTCTGGGGTTTTTTGCGTATCCAGACCATCTCTGGTCTGGGGTTTTTGCGTATCCAGACCATCCCTGGTCTGGGTTTTTGCGTATCCAGACCATCCCTGGTCTGGGGTTTTTGCGTATCCAGACCATCTCTGGTCTGGGTTTTTTGCGTATCCAGACCATCTCTGGTCTGGGATTTTGATAATTACTTGTTGGCATAAGAGCTAATCTGTTTATTATATTGAGGGGGGAAAATTTTAAATAAGGTGGAAATTATGAAAACGGGAAGAGACAAAAGCGTGATAGATTTTGTAGAGCGGAATTTTGAGGTGCATGGAGAATTTGAGGGAGTGGTTTACCATGAGAAGCGGAACGGAGAGCAGGAGAAATATCCTTATCAGCCGGTATCTTATTATCAGAAAACTGCCCTGACAATCCGTAATGAAGTCATCCGGCGTTTTGCTGCCATGGTGAGTAATCCCAGAGAAAGCGATTATTCCTCAGTTATCAAAAAGCTGAACTATTATACTCCCTATATCCTGCCTTGCGGGCAGCAGAAATTTTTGGGTGAAACGGTGTTTTATGTGCGGGAGCGGGGTGATTATGAGTTCAGGTGGCAGGGCATGCCAATGGGGTTTGTGCGGACAGTAGCAGGGCGGACGCAGGTGGAGCTGAGCTTTCATGCCGAAGGCGAGTTTGAACTGGAGATTTATTTTCAGGGCGAATTATACTGCAGCCGCAGCTTCATTATCAGCAGCGGGGACCTGGAAATTGCCTATAATGCCTGGCTGAGTGCCAATCTGGAACACGTTCTTAGTTTGCCGGAACCGCAGTATGAAAGCCTGAAAACTTATCGGCGTGGTATGCGCAGCAAAGTCAACTGGCTGCAGGCACTCACCGGGAAGTTTCATGAAGAAGTAGTCTATGACATTCCGGATTACAGTTATAAAGACCAAAAACACCAGAATCCCTGGCTTTATCACCGGCGAAAGTATAACCACGCTGCCAATCCCCAGACCCAGTATTTTAATAATAAGATAATCGAAATTGGTCAAAACTGGCAAACACTTTCGCAAAATCAGCGTGATAACTGGAATACACAGGCCGCGAGGAACAAAAAACAGAAGCTGACAGGCTTTAATCTCTACACCCGGAAGAATGTAATGTGAATGTTAGAAAAGCCAGGGGTTCTGGATGACATGGGCAGGTGATTTGGGCTGGGAATAAATGGTCTGATTCTCAAGTCAATCCAACGTGTACGTTGTCTTAACTCGATATCTTTAGCGGGGTAATTACTGTTTCAGGCTGGGTTATTTATAGATTTCTATGATGTCTGGTTCTATGATATGGGGAACCAGTCCGTGGATGGATTTTCCCTGAGCTGCCAGATTTCTGATCTGGGTTGAGGAGATGTCTACAGGTGGAATATGCAGGAATTGATGATGTTTTAATTCGTCGGCATTATCGATGTTCTGGCTGGATGAGCGGGTGATGATCAGGAAATTTACATTTTCTTTGAGCCAGGGATAGTTATACCATTTAGGTAAATCGGGGATAATGTCATAGCCGGTCATAAAATAGAATTCATGCTGGGGAAAATTCTGGTAGAGATATAGCATCAGTTTTTGGGTAAAGCTGGGATTCTGGGAGCGTTTTTCAAAGTCGTGAGCTTCGCAATGGGGCAGAGTGGCAAGAGCTTTTTTTATGAGGCTGAGACGCTGTTCAAAATCAGCGTGAACATTGCTGTCTTTGAGCGGATGGATATAGGAGGGAATGAACCAGACCTGCTGGACAAAGTTCTGTTGCAAAGCTGCCTGGGCAATTTCAATGTGCCCGTTGTGAATGGGATCAAAAGAACCGCCCAGCAGTCCGATTTTCATTCTTGCAGTTTTTTGACCAGTTTATCCCTTTTTCTTTGGATATTTTTAGTTTCTTTGGCATCGGGATATTTTTCGGTCAATTTAGCCAGCATAATATCTGTATTTTCAAGGTCTTTTCTATAGAGATACATTTTTGCGGAATAATATATCGCTTTTTTATCAAGTTCATCGAAATTGTTCAAGGCGATGATTTCATCAAAATAGAGCAGAGCCGCGGGGAAATCGGACATATTATAATAAGCATAGCCATTGTAATACTTTTTTTCCAGCAGCTTATAGCGGCAGTCTTTGATGTATTGCACTGCTTCGTTTTTCTTTTCATGGAAGGGGAATCTATCAATGTATTCTGTGAAGGCATCAATGGCAGAAAAGGTCTCATCCTGATCATAATGAGCATCCAGCGAGAGATTGTAAAAGCAGATGCCAATCTGGAAAAAAGCATAAGCAACCTGGGGATGATCAGAGAATTGGCGGATAAATTCTTCGTATTCAAAACGGGCGTCGATGTATTCTTTGCGGAAATAGAAACAATCTGCCAGGCGTAATTGGGCATCTGCCAGCAGAATTGTATTGCTTTCATTAACTATTTTCTGGTAGTAGGGCATTGCTTTTTTATATTTTCCCTGGGCAAAGAACTTATCGCCGATGATTTTTGCTTCACCGGGGCTCATTTGCTGCAAAGCCTTATTGGACGAACAGGCAGAGAGAAGTATTAGTATTGCCAGGGGAAAGATCAGCCAGAATTTTTTTAACATATAATCTCCAAAACCCAGGCAGGCTGAGTGTTCAGCCTGCCTGAATAATATTTAACCTTTCAGGAAGAAAACCTTATAGGCTTTGTATGATGAATAAATATCAGCTTTACTGGTGAGTTCATATAAAGAATGCATTCCCAGCACACCGGGACCGCAATCAATAACATCAGCGCCATATTCAGCCATGAATTTAGCGATCGTGCCACCGCCGCCCTCATCCACTTTGCCTAAGGCGCCGGATTGCCAGCAGACACCGCCTTCATTGAATATCTTAAAGACGTGAGCATTAAACTCGGCATTAGCGTCATTAGAGCCGCCTTTTCCGCCGGAGCCGGTGTATTTGGCGATTCCTACCCCGCAGCCCAGATGCACGGCATTCTGTTTTTCATGCACAGTAGGATAATTGGGATTAATAGCAGCATTCACATCTGCTGAGAGAATCTGGCTGTTAAGCAGAGTTTTCCGCAGGGTAACGCTGTCATTTTTTTCACCGCTGGCAGCCAGAAGGTCAGCAATAAAATCAATGATAAAGATAGATTTTGCTCCAGAATTACCTTCTGAGCCAATTTCCTCTTTATCAGCCAGAAATACGATAGCTGTCTTTTGGAAATCTTCGGCAGTGATATCTGTGATAGCCCGGGCAGAAGTGAAGGCACAAATGCGGTCATCCTGTCCATAAGCCATAACCATAGACCTGTCAAGTCCGGCATCACGTGCTTTTCCGGCAGGGACAATTTCCAGTTCAGCGCTCAGGAAATCTTCTTCGCAGATGCCATATTTTTCATTCAGTAAAATAAGGGCATTCAGCTTAACAGCATCTTTAACTTCTTTATCTTCGGAATCAATATAAGGGATAGAATTAAAGACGATCTGCATGTGTTCTGCCTTAACAGCAGTAGCGAGTTTTTCAGTGTATTGCACTTTTTTAGCTAAATGCGGCAGCAGGTCCGGCATCACGAAAACGGGATCATTTTCATCTTCACCAAGACAGATATTCACCTTAGTGCCATCTTGACGGATAATCACCCCATGTATTGCCAGGGGAGTGGACATCCACTGGTATTTTTTTATACCACCATAATAATGAGTTTTAATGATGCCTAAGCCGCTGGCAGAATCCTGAGCGAGTGGTGATTGCTTGAAATCTACTCTAGGAGCATCAATATGAGAGACTATCAGATTAACTCCAGCGCTGACGGGCAGCTTGCCCTTTTGGGCAATAGCGACATTTTTGCAACGGGAAGTGCGGAAGTATTTTTTACCTGTCACCCCGTCTTTTAGCTCAGTATATCCCATATTCTGCAGCTTTTTCTGATAAAAATCAGTACATTCTCGTTCAGTTTTGCATTCATCCAGAAATTGCTTGTATTCGTCACATAATTCGTAAGCTTCATCCTTTTCCTGACTGAATTCTTTCCAGAAATTCTTTCTTGAATAAATAAGATCCTTTTGGATATCTTCAGTTTTTTTCATAACATTCCTCTATCTAGGTTTATTGTATTGAAATGATTTTATATTCAAAAACCCCTTTAGGAGCTCTCACAGTGATAATATCGCCCACTTTTTTACCAATCACAGCTTTTCCGCGGGGTGAAAGAATTGAAGTTCTTTCATACTCATCATCACTTTTATATACTTCATCCACGCCGACCAGTCGCAGATAAATATTCTGCTTATCTTCCAGGCTCTGCATACACACTTTAGCTCCGAAACGGGCAGTATCTTTGGAGATGTTATCAGGGTCTATCACCATCAGACAGCTCATCCGTTTATTGAGGTTATTAAATTCGTTTTCGATATCCCGCTGTTTTTCTCGGGCAGCATGATATTCAGCATTTTCACTTAAATCGCCCATTTCTCGGGCTTCCACTACCTGTTTGATAATAATTGCCCTCTGGTCTATTAATTCTTGAATGCGAAGTCGCAGCCTCTGCATTCCTTCTTTTGTGATATAGTTCGCCATTACTTATTTTTCCTTTTTTTATTGATTAACTTAAGAGCATGCATTCCGTACTTCTTGAGCCGGGTATTACCGCTCTGCGACCAGTGAGTAACTGCTGTTTCAATATCGGGATGATAATCCATAATGGCACCAGTAAGGATTTCGGCAAAGATAGGTTCCCGGGTATTTTGATAATGACCATAAATTTTATAATAGAAATCAGGGTTGATCTTATAAATAGATTTCATGACAGCAATATTCATTTTAATCACAGGTTCTCCGGCGTTCAGCCAGCCGGATTCCAGATGATGAAATATTTCCGGGATATTTTCCGGGTGGGTCTGCATGATACTGGTAATGATTTTCTGCATTGAGAGCGTAAGGCTCGGGTGATCAATTTTTGCCCAGCTAATGATGATATTCTGGTATTTAGTTGGTTCTTTTCGAACTAGGGGACAGATAGCTTTATCAACTATGAGAACCGCTAATTTTGCATCTTTAAGAGTGAAAAGTTTTTTCTCCAGATAAGGAAAGAAAATATCGGGAGATTTCTGTAATGCCCGGGTGATAATATAGGCAAACAGGATTTTACCGGTTTCCCCTTTATGATCAAATAAATAATCATAAAACTTGATGTATTCTGTGGGTTGATCAGCGATTTTGGATGCAATTTTTTTACCTACAAAGGCAATGACCTCATTAGGTATTTTGTTATTGATCCTTAAAGGATATGCATTATAAACAATTTCAATATCATAAAAACCCACCGGGATTTTATTCTTGAAGAAATCATCCGAATCTCTGCGCAACCGCTCTTTCCAGTCCATTGATATCATAATTTTCTCCTTTCCTGGGCAAAGCGCCTAATTAATTACTGCAATTTTTCCCCGCTGCCTGTTTTCACCTATCTGCATTATATAAAAATACATACCGGAAGATACCTGTTTGCCCGAACTATTTTTCCCTTTCCAGGAATAATAATTCTCCAGTACTGTACGGGGTGCAAAACTGGCGTGAAAAACCAGGCCTCCGGCTAAATCATATATCCATAATTCCCCGGCTTCACCAAGAGGCAGTGCAGCAAACCTGAACTCCTCATACTTTCCTGTTTCAAAGGGATTAGGATAAGCTACCATATTTAACAGGGTTCTATCTGTCAAGGTGAAATATGTTTTATTACCCAGGTTGTTAATAAGATTACCTGCCAGATCAGAGATACCGCTTATCTTAAGATAGTAGGGCTGATTGCTGGCAGCGAGATCATTTGCCAGCCTGATATATACCAGTTCAGATTCCGGCAGTACCTGGGTGATATAGTTATCCGGATCAGCTAAAATGGTTGTGAGATGGTAATTTGCCAGCTGGGCGGCTGTATTTACGTCAATTGGTTCATTAAAGCGAATTACCACTTTGCGGGGTTCCACAACTTCTGAAGAGATGATGCAGGGAGCAAAAGTATCCGGCTGCCAGATAAAGTCATATACACTGTGCCCGAGAGAAATACCCGTTTCGGAAGTGAGACCGCTGATTTCAATCTGGTAATTATCATTTTCCGGTATCTGGTTGTGAAATGCCAGCAAAACGCCTTTTTTTTGCTGGATAATATTCACGGAAGCCGGTCTGCCCA
Source organism: Candidatus Cloacimonadota bacterium (assembly GCA_021735645.1). Classification (GTDB taxonomy): domain Bacteria; phylum Cloacimonadota; class Cloacimonadia; order Cloacimonadales; family TCS61; genus Stygibacter. The sequence goes on along the minus strand of JAIPGP010000016.1, from coordinate 33,495 downwards.
GATTATTATTCACCAGGTATTGACCTGTATTTACAGCCGTGTTTGCCAGGGGCTGATCAAAGACAAGTTTCAGATTCCAGGGCGAGATCATTTGAACTTCCTGTGCTAAAGCAGGAGGGTAATCAGGAGTGGCGGACTGCCAGAAAGAGGGCAGGCTTTCAGGAGGTTCATAATTGCTGTGAAATGCTGTAATCCGGTAATTCCAGGCAGTTCCCGGCACTAAACCGCTATCTGTAAAGCAGTTTTCAGCAGTTTCAGTCAGCAGGATTTCCTGCCAGTCATTTTCAGTTTCTGCTTTTCGATAGATGCGGTATGATTCTGCGGTCTGACTAGGCAGCCAGGTTAAGCTGATAGAATTCTGATCAATTACTTTTGCCTGAAAACCTTCCACAGCTGGTGGACCGGAGAATTCTTCCCGCGGCATGATATAATTACTTTTTCTGTCACCAGAAACCAGGGAATTAGCAATGATATGTCCGGAAGCTCCGTTCATTGCCGGCACAGCCGTGACAGAATGTGGGTAATGCTGGTCAGAAAGTCCCTTCCAGACAGGCATATAGCTGTCATTGATCTGGTCATCATCGGTGTCTATATAATCAATAATATAGAGATTAGGGTCTAAGGCAAAGATAAGTTCTTCATCACCGTCACCATCCAGGTCAGAGCAGGTAATAGCATTATTTTCCCGATATTCGTCAAAGTAAAGGGTATCTGTAGCAATATATTGATCATTATTGCCAGCAGCGGAGAAAAATACGAAGCAGGTAAAAGTTTTGGCATCACTTTTGGAGTCATAATTCCAGGCACCTGCACAAAAATCTGTGCTGTCTGCCATTCTGAAATTTCCACTCACCAGATAGTCTGCATCAGTTACCGGCATTCTCTGCTGCCAGACCTGTAAAAAAGGCTGTACCGGAGCACTCTGTTCATAAATGATCACATCACCGTCATTATCACAGGTAATGATATTTTGATTACCGTCATTATCAAGATCGCAGCATTCCACCTTATTCAAAAACTCATTTTTGCTGTAGGTATCAGTATCATTATAGATAATATATTGGGTCTGCCAAGAATTACCGAATTTTTTATGCAGTCCCAGCACGCGTTTTGTGATATTGCCCTGAGTAATGTTCTGGATCAATGCCAGATCATCAATACCATCACCATTATAATCAATAAATGATCCACCGTAACTGTTATTCAAAGTCCAGGAGAGATTTGCAGACGCCCCATTCACTTCATATACAGTAGCGGAATTTGCTTCTACTCCCACTACTTCAAAACTGTTATATGCCACATTGCCAATGCTGTGGGGCCAGAACCAGGCAGATAAACCAGATATTGTCTCTCTTTGCTGCAAACTGGAGCCGGAATCTTCCCAGATAGAGATAGTGCGATTCAATTCTGCGTCAAGATGCATACCCAGAATATCATTATCAAGACCATCTTCATCATAATCAAATGGATGTGGCAGGCACACTAATGCTTCTCCGGTAACGCTGTATTCCCAGGAACTGTAATCCAGACAGTATCTTTGTACCGGCAATATTTCAGTAATCTCAGAGATGGCAATAAGTCCGCAAATATTTGTCGCGTGAATAACTGCACTGTAATCACCCGGCTGCTGAAGCACGGGCAGTTTCAGAAAATGAAGGCTGTCTGTATCACTGGAATACAGTGTAAAGGGGTCATTTTCGGAGTTTTGCATAACCACTTCCAGATCAACCGGTTCATTGTATTTCAGTTTCAGGTAATTAACCAGATTCTCGCCTTCATATCTGGTTTGCATAGTGGTTTCTGCTTCGTTCAGCAGGGGAGGAGTCTGATCAATATTTAAATTAAATACATATTCATAGTGCTGGTTAGAGATAGTGACAACTTCTATTTTCACGATGCAGTCCCCATCTTCTGCGGGAATTTCAAACCAGGCAAGTTCTCCATCAATCACGATTTCATTTTGCCATTCCGGGGAATTTTCATGCGGATATTCCACTGAAAGCCAGTCTAAAGAAGTAGGTTCTTTTTCCCGGGTAAACATCACAGAATAGCGGGAAAAATCAGGAACGGTTACAGTTCCGCAAATAGTAGTACTGCTGCTGATACCGGCATTATCAAACGGATAAGTGACTTCTATAAAGGGAGTATCTTCAATTTGTAATAAAGCGTAAGCATTCAGAAGACCATTGCCGTAATAATTATCTTTGCCGATTTCTCCCAGATCAAGTGCCGAATATGCCAGTCTGGCACGGATTTCCTCAAAGCTGCTATCCGGTTTATATGCCAGCAGTAATGCAATAGCACCGCTGATATAGGGTGCACTCATGGAAGTACCGCTCATCTGCTCGTAATAAGGCTCTTCGATATCAAAACAACTCATCACACTCACTCCGGGTGCCATAATATCAAGATATTCACCATAACTTGATTGCCAGAACCTGTCTCCCTGATCATCAACTGCGCCCACAGATATTGTATGAGCCAGTCTGGCGGGATACATTAAACCTGCCGAGGCGGTATTACCGGCACTCACAACTATGATACTGCCGCAATTATAGGCATATTCGCAGGCATCAGCGATAATAGCGGCATAGACATAATCTCCCCAGGAAAGATTTATCACATCTGCGCCCATATCAGCAGCATAGATAATTCCGGCAGCAGCATCATCGTCCTGCAGCACACCACTCAAACCATCAGCAGTTTTAAATCCTGCCCGTACTGTGAGTATTCTCACATCCCAGCAAACACCAGAAATTCCCTGGCTATTATTAGGAGTTGCTCCAATAATACCGGCAACGTGAGTACCGTGATTATATTCATCTTCGGGGTCATTATCCTGATGTAAATAGTCACCGGATGCTATATTCGCCAGTTCCCCGGCATCTGTGAAGTCCCAGCCCCAGATATCATCAATATATCCATTTCCATCATCATCAATACCATTTATCAAGGGTGACTGCTCCGCCAGCAGGTCCTGATGCGAAATCACGCCATCATTATCAAGATCAAGGTTTTCCGCAGTAAACCAGGCAATCAGTTCCGGGTTAGAAGCTTCATTATCATTATTAACATCTATTTCATTCAGTAGTGTAGTGGGGATTTCAGACTGGTTAATATAGAGGTTTTTCTGCAGATCAGGATGATCGCTATGCGTGCCTGAATCCACGATAGCCACCAGAATTTCTTTCCTGCCGGTGGTTATATTCCAGGCTGAGGGCACATTGATAATATCCATATACTGCTCATACAGCAGCGGATCATTCGGATAGACCAGGAATTCACTGAGATAATTAGGTTCGATGTATTCCACCCCAGCCAGTCTCAGCGAATTTAAGTTTTCTATCTCTATTGGTTCAGCAACCCGGGCAATAAAATACTCACTTTCAGCACCGCTGACTATTGGCTGAATATCTAAAAGTCCATTTTCAGCTAAATAACTATCCAGCTCCGCCAGTCCCAGACAATTTCTTTCCAGGGAGCGGGGACTGCTGGTTTTGATGATCAATTCGCCCGGGGTGTAATCCTGAGCAAAGAGCCCTGTAGCGATAACTGCCCACCCCAGCAGAATAACAATCTTTTTCATTTGCCTTTATTTGTTTAAAAGTGATAGCTCAATCCAAGAAGATGAACATCTTCCAGATCTTCCCCGATTGGATTAAAAGAATAATCAATACTGATTCCGTACATTTTCACGCCAAAACCGGCACTGATATTTTCCAGATCATAACCAATCTTGTACCCGGTACGTATAAACAGAATCTTATAGACATTAGCTTCCACGCCCAAAGAACCCTTCAATTCGTCATTATCAATGTCTTTGACCAGTTTAAACTCAGTAGTTAGACGATTATCATTTACAGTAAAATCCTTACTGAATCCCAGTTCCATAGTAAATGGCAGCTCAATATTTTCCTGATCCATTTTTGTGGTACTGCCAAAATTCTTCATGCCTGCCAATACCCGCAAATCCCGGATCGGGGTCAGGTATATATACCCAATATCACCCGAAATACCGTTACTGGACGAATTGTCTATTTTCTCATAAAGCCCCGTCAGATTGACTCCCAGATAGTGGCTCGCCGCCAGTCGCAGACCGAAATTAAAGGTAATCGCCAGGTCCATGGGCTGATAATTTCCGATAGGATCGCCCACATCTGTAGTGCGAGGTATTTCTCCATAATCCAGATAGCGCATGGCAAATCCAAAACTTGTTTTTCCCATACTGTTGCGATATCCTATATTGCCCAGCTTTGTATCAAACAGCCATAAATTTTGGCAGAAACTAACCACTTTCCCATTTTGCAGCAGTGGAGCTGCGGCATTATCCAGATATGAATAACCAGAAATGGAATTGATCACGCCATTACCGCCCTGTGCTGCTGTCACCGGATCATTAATGATCCTCAGCATTTGAAATCCTTTACTGCCATCCACTTCAGCCTGTAACAGCCCGATCACTGCTATAAATGCTATTATCAGTACTATTCTCTTCATTTATCCTCCGCTTATTTCTCTACGCCAAATTTTAATATTTTCTGCTCACTGCCAGATTTCACTCTGGCAATATACACGCCGCTGGCAAGCCTGCCTACGTCTATAAGATATACTTCCGCTTTATAAGCAGAAAGCGATATTTCGCTGCTTTCCACCAGGTTGCCGGCAATATCATAAACCCATATCTCAGCATCTGTGCTTTCTGATAGCATAATGTGCACTCCCACTTTTCCAAATTCTTCCTTACCACCTACAAAAGTGCTGTTATAGATGGTAGAATAGGGATTAGGATAGATATAAGTTTCTTTATCGATAAATAAACTGCTGATTTCATACTCATTATTTCCTGCCTGCCACGGTATATAAGCCGTTCTTGCCAGACCCACATAGACAACCGGTATTTCACTGGTCAGGAAATTATGACCTGTATTTCTGAATATTCTGCCATTATCAGCCGGCAGATAGATCACTGTTTCAGCAGTTCCGGTTTTAATGACCGGATACTGCCTGCTGCCCTGCCCGTAAGTAACGGGATAATATCTTTTCAGCCGGTAATCATTATCATGCTGGCTTTCCCAGATACAAAGCCGGTTATGGCTCATCATACCCACTACTTCCAGTTTATTATCACCATCCAGATCAATTGGCACCACTCCGGCACATATCCCGCTGGAATCAGGTATTGCAAGCTCCTCAGATGATTTAATCGTGTTTCCTGCTTCATCAATTGCCACAAAGCTGTTTTCGCCACCATACAATAATTCCCGCACTCCGTTATTATCCAGATCACCATAGCTGGGATAGGAATTGCAGATAAAGGGTAATGGTATTTCCTTCTCAAATGAATATGTATCTCCCGTCTGATTAAATTGCACCAGCAAGCTGTCATTAGTGGTGAAAATCATTTTCTTTCCGGCATTTTCCCGGAATTCTGTTAATATTCCATTCTTAAGTTCCAGCTCTGTCTGCAGGCTTGCTTCCATGTTTAGATAATGATTTGCAAGGTCTATTTTATAAATCATAAATTGGTTGCCATCTCTCACTGGTATATGCACATCTCCATCATACATCATATTTCCGCATACCTGATATGTTGCTATGTTAAAGTACTCGCCAATCTCGGTCAAGTCACTATCATAAAGCCCGATTCGGTTATTATCATCATCCACTGTGCTGTTTAATGCCAGCACGATCATTTCCTCTCCGGTTTCATCTGTTATCACCATTGGCGGGGCTGCCCAGGAGTAATCTACAAACAACAATTGTCCGGTTGTATACAGATTCTCATCCAGCATATGCAAAGAGGCTACATTGGCAAATTCTGCCGGTATCAGTATTTTTTTTCTGCTTTCCAGCCAGGCCCAGCACACAGGCAGACAGTCCCTGGGAATATTTTCTTCTGCTATTAAAGTGTCATTTTCCCAAAGAAAGACATCTCCATTGGGCATCGGGTAAAATAATTTCTGCTCACCATCGCCAAAATCCAGCCAGGCTGCCGGTAAGGTATTTTCCCCCGTATATCCAGTATCAAGTGACCATTCAAAGTCAACTGAAAAGCTCATCACCTCAGCAGATGCACTAATATCATAAATCTCAAGCTGAATACCGCCATAATAGCTTTCTGCTGTGGGATTCCAGGGCAATCCATTATATTCCACATACCCAAAATAATCATTATTACCCTGTCTATATGTATCGTCTTTATATCCGTAGTAGCCATACACATCAAGTCCCTGATTATGATCAGCTTCTTCCAGATCAATTCCTTTATGTTCTTCTACCCCATTGGGTACATTGATCTCTTCTGCCAGATTAAATTTCTCCCGCATCACGAACTCGTCCACATGCCAGATGCAAATACCAGAACCATCCATATCAAGGGCATCACCTTCTCCATAACCGGGCAGGAAAAAATCCCACTCACAACCAGCATAGGTGTTAGTCATAAAATCAAAATATGGTGTCCCGTCTTCATAATAAATCTGACCTTCCACGATCTCAAAGCTGAAAGTTGCCGCTGAATTACCTACTGTGTCCACTATAACGCTGCCATCAGGATTCTGCTGCCGGTTCTCCAGAAGAAAATATTCATCTTCACTTATCAGAACTTTATAAATTTTAGGCATCTCAGAATCTGTATTCATTGGATAAGTAAGTTCTGCCGCCTCAGTAAAACTATCTATTGTCACAAAATCAGACCAGCCCAGGTATATTCTGCACCAGGCAACTGGCAGTGGCGGTACATAGCCGGCGGCATTCCACAGCCCCGTACCCATCACGCCATAATTACCTATTCCGGCAGATTTACCGTTTGATGACTGATTGTCATATAAGGTGGGAAGCCCTATTTGACGCCCGAATTCATGACATAATACCCCTAAAACTCCAAAAATGGGATCATTCTCCTGAATATCCGGCTGGCGCTCTGTTTCCGGCACTATCACAAACTCCTTTAATAATACGCCATCATATTCCAGTCCCGGGAAATCATCATTCTCGGGATCAAGCCCTGCCTGCAAAGTTGACCTGCTCACAAAGGTCGTCCAGATGTCTGCGGTATTCGCTCCACTGATATCCGCTTCCTGTCCCGCTCCGGCATGAAAAATGATAAAGCTGTCATAAAGCGAATAATCTATCTCAGCATCTCCCATATCCAGTAATTCCACGATCATCTCACTCACACGCTCCTGACTAAGCTCATCATTGCCGTAATAAGACATCTCCCGGCTCAGAGTAAATACCTCAGGATATAGAGTGTAATTCTCAGGATTTATCTGATAATTACCAGCAGAAGCATCGCTCCAGTAAGCTCCCAGATGGAACATGAACCGCTCAAAATAGGCAGCATCATGCGGTAAAGGGTCTGGCTCCCCGGGAGGATAGTTCGGATCAAGATCAAAGCTTACATCGATGAACTGACAGCGTAATACCAGAATATTATCCGGCAGATCAAAATCACGCTCTGACTGATAATTACTGTATTTCTCAGATACTCCTGCAAATGACATATCGTCCTGCCACCAGCTTCCAGGTGCCGGAGGTGCTGACCATAATACTGACAAAGAAAACGCCAGTATCAACAGCACTATAACTCTTTCTTTTTTCATATTTCACCCGTTACACTATATTTTTTTCTCTAAATACCATTTCTGCTCTCTCATTCTCATTGTCCACAGTTTTTCATTTCAACTGACTGATTTTTCTGCTGATGGAATATTCACCGCTGCGCAGTTTGATTATATATACCCCGCTGGAAGTTGCTCTGCCTGCCTGATCTTTGCCATTCCAAACCATTTCATGCCAACCTTCATTTTCATTATTATTTATCAGATTATTCACCAGTTTCCCCTTGATATTATAAATTGACAGCTTAACAGCTCCGCTTTCAGGTAAATAATATCTAATAGTGGTCTCAGGATTGAATGGGTTGGGATAATTACTGATACTTATGCAATTTGCAGGCACAATATCCGGTTCTTCACCACTATTATTTCCCATCTGAATATCACCGGAAAACCAGCTCAATGTTTCTCCCTGTTCATTCTCAGAAAGACATACTATCCTGCCGTCAAAGCCTTCCACTACATCCTCTGGTAATGTTATAAGAACTACTCCCCAACCTCCAGTAACTGGTCTCACCTGACTATATATTATTTCACCAGGACGCCAGCGGTTGTATTCATAAGTGATTCCATCCAGAGTATGACTGTATTCTATATAACTGCTGGCTTCTCGGATTGCTGTCAATGCTTCTGTGCAGCTTTCCTCACATTGCCAGAAAAAACCCAGTTCCTCACCAGGCAGCATTATTTCTATTACTTCATTTGTGATCAGGTCATTAGCTGTGCCATTCATGATCTTAGCTAATGGGTCTCCTAATATATTGTATTTTACTGTATTAAATATTGAAGCTGTCGAATTAAATTGTGCTTCCAGCATAGCTTCGCCCCATCTTACGTTATCATTATACAAGGAACTCAGAAAAACCAGGCCCATTAATATATTACTAGCGGGTCCACTTGATTCTGTTGGTGCAAAACTGCCAATAATCCCGCCATCTCCGGCAAACAGCAGTTGTTCGGTAAGACATGGTTCCTCATTACCAAAATCTCCTGTTTGGCAGCCTGCCACAAACATAAAACCTCGCCTGCCATTATTATCCAAATTGGCTACATCTTCTTCTGAAAAGTAATGCTCATCACCTAACATTTCAGAACTGCTGTGTCCCGTATAACACCAAAAATTAACACCTTCATTCAATATTTCCACAATATCATCTCTGGCTGCGGGCTTATAACCATCCTCATCAGCCTCATAATCAATGCCATAAACCTGCCGTTTCAGATAATATTCATTTATATTATTCATCAAATCATCACTTCTTGCCGAGTGATTCAAACTACTGCCGGGGTAATTTCCTTCGATTTCACCAGTCTTCATCTCATCATCTGCACTAAACAGTAGACTTCTTTGCCACAAACCGCTATTGTCATTATCCAGGTATGAACATACCTGTTTAGATAACCAGCTACTTCATTTTCTGTACTCGCTGGTATTCTGCCGATTGCCACATCTGCCCGATTATCATCATCAAAATCAACAAACCAGCTATCACTCATGATCCCATTTTGTTCATATACTGGTATCCGGTTCCTGATACTTCCACTTGACCAGTTTCTGGTACCACTGCCTATTAACAGCACACTGCTGCCTTCTGTTTCTATTCCAGGTTCAGTAAAACAGGCTTCCAGGTATTCGTGCAGCGCTTCTGAGGCATCATCTGCACCTGAGATTATCGTTTCAATTCCATGCAGTTCCCGTACTATACCATAATTCTCTGCATAATAATCTGCCAGTTCTGCTCCAGCTTCCATAAAATCTTCCGGAGCAATTATCAAATGACGTACTTCTGACATTAACATATTTACGCTCAAGCAAAACAGGATAAGGGCTACAAAATAAGACTTTTTCATCTTGTCCTCCATCTTTGAAATAAAGAAAACTGATATCTTATTTTTTTGAGCTATATCCCTCTGTTTTTTAGTTTGTTTTCAATACCTGCAACAATTGCATTAAAATAGTTTAAGCTGAAACTCTGTTTTGGGATTTTATCCACTATACCTCCGTTATTAACCTTTCTGATCTCATGTAAATAAACAAAACAAATTAATAACTTCTCAGGTTATACAGACCTCCAGCTTTTATGAAAAACAAAGTCGCCCACCCCCATTTTCCTGTCAAGATTTTCACCGATTTCCTGGCATTACCTGTCAATTATATTTCTGCTTTAAAGTTATATGTACAGCGCCGGTGTACTCACAGATGCGGCGCAGATAACGATCATTGTCAATCAGTTATGGAAGTGGATAACTCTAACTTGGGATTGCGGACTGGGGACTTATCCCGAGTTCCGAGTCACGTAATCCTCGCCCCACTTCTGGAGTAACATTAGCGGTGCAAGTCTTACTTATCTGGTTAGTTATCGTTAAAGCTACTGCTATGAAAACAAAATAAAGCAGGGGGATGCCAGTTTCACCAATTCCTCTCTATATGACCTATAAGTCCTATAAGTCCTATAAGCCCTATGGTCATATAGCCGGTGAGGGTGTGATTATGGCAGTCTCCTATTTCTCAGTAGGAACTACAATTCCTCTGATAATAATATTCTGGAAGAAGACGAATACGGCAAAAGTGGGGATGGATGCTACTACTAAGGCGGCAAATCCTACTCCGGCACTGGTGCGCTGCATCATTTGATAGATATTCACCATCATTGTCCACATGGATTTATCCTGGCAGACAATGAAAGCGAACATGAAATTGCGGTAGGCAGCATTAAAAGCACTTAGGGCAATCACTGCCATGATAGGCTTGGAAAGTGACATGGCGATCCGCCAGAATATTGTCCACTCGCTGGCACCATCCAAGGTGGCACTTTCAAATAATTCTTTGGGCAGCGAATCGAAGAAACCTTTGAGCAGGAAGATAAAATATCCATCTGCCAGTCCGGGCAGAATAAGCGCCCAGAAAGTGTTCAGCATCCCGAATTTTTTCATGATCAGGAAATTCGGAATGCCCATCACCATTGCGGGGAATGCCATTGTGAGCATGAGAACGAGGATGATCTTATAGGTGGCAGGTAGTTTATAGCGGCTCATGGCATAGGCAGCCAGAGGATTAACGATAAGCGCAGAGATGATCGCCAGCAGGCAATAGATAATAGTATTCAGCATAGCCCTGCCGTTATAGAGCATTTCATCCAGCACCATCACGTAATTACGTTTGGCGAATTCCCAGAAGATACTCGTTTTATGCTCTTTAAAGATATTATAATCTATCTGGTAATGATCTATCGACACTTGATTAAAATCCTGCCAGCTCAAGTGCCATGCCTGATTCAAATCTCTGGTATTATGATATTTTGATTCAAGGTATGATATCCACTCCCCTTGTTTATCAGGAGTAACTTCCAGAAAACGGTTTGACGTAACATTTCTCACAAAATAGAGCCAGTCCATCCGGTAATTAAAATTTTCAGGCAAAGCGAGCGGGGGATAGATAAATATCTCCTGTTCATAATCCGTATTATATTCCCGATTAAAGCTGTCCAGATCAATTGAACCGTCTTTTCCGGGATGCAGTTTTCGCATAAATGTAAGGAATTCCTGCTGGCTCAATGGCTTTAGTCTGATAGACCACGGATAAACTTCCTGACGCACAAACCAGCTCCAGTCCTCTTCTTTAGCCAGATTGAATTCTGGATTTGTCAAGGGCAGCTCAACTTCTTTGAATTCACTATATCCTCGCTCAAAGGCAATATTCAAATCGTCAACATCGCCATATTTATCTGCCAGCCACCCGCGGTAATCGAGTTCAACTGAGGTAACTTTCAGCCATTGCGGCTGGGCAATATTTTCAATGAAAAAGGTGTAATCAACCGGCAATGCCCCACTGCGCGGTAATTCTACCGGAATTTGGATAGAGCTGAACTGAGGATAATCTGTTATCCAGGTTTTATTCAGCAGACTGATATCATCATATTTTTCCTGAATATAGCCCTGCCAGGAAGCCAATGCTTCGGGTAGTAATTGAATATGATGGATATTAAGGCGCTGCTTCACATAATTGATCCAGAAAGGCTGCAAAGCACCATCAGGCATAGTTTCTGCCAGCTTGATCTCTTCCCAGTTCATAAAATTAGTCTGCAGGCTGTCATTCATCAGCCGTATCTCATTCTTAAAAAGCGGACGTAATTCCGAATTGATGAAATTACCATCCAGACTTACATATACCCTTTGCCAAAGCGGCAGATCATGCCGGAAATCACTATATTCTGCCAGAAAACCGGTATAGTCACCATTAAAATTCCTGCCTGTTATGCCGGTTTCTTCCAGTCGCACCTCATCCCAGTTAAGAGTGGATGTGCCATATTGCTCATTCAGGCGGTCAAGACTGCCTCCGGTTTTCTTCTTCATATAATTACGGAATTTCCGCTCATTGCGAGGGTATATCCCTCTGCCATATTGCTCAGAAATATAGTAATCAAAAATATCATGCTTCCGGTAATTTTCCTCCAGAAATTCAAACCAGTCATCATGCACCTGCAGTATCAGTTTTGCCGGAGAATCAAGCAGTGTGAAACTGAGAGCCCGGTTTTTATATTGCTCAGCCATCCTGTCGCCCAGTTCATTCATTCTGGCTTCAATGTATTTGCGATACAGCATCTCATCATCAAAAAAGAACTGCGGATACACCGAGAAGGTCTGTGCATCGACGTTGCTTTTGAATGAAGCAGAGATCATCACCATAAAAGGATAGATCATAGTAACCGCACCGAGCAGCAGCACGATATGTATTATCAGGCTCAAAGCTCTTACTTTTAAGGTTTTACGTCCCACTTTTCCTATAATTGGCATTTCTGATATCCTTTTATTCAGCAGAAGCTGTCTTAAATTCCATTTTATTTAAGCGGCGTAATTGAATAACCGTGAATCCCATCATCATCATACCCAGCATCCATGCCATGGTAGTAGCCACCCCGAATTTGAGAAAAAGATAAGCTTTCTCAAAGATCAGCAGATTCGCCACTCGCGTAGCTTCATTAGGCCCTCCAAAGGTCATTACCAGAATGAATCCGCTTTGCTGACTGGAGGCGATGAAAGCAGCAATGAACTGGATAATGATCAAAGCTTTCAGATTAGGAATTACGATATATCTTATCTTATGAAAAAAGTTTGCTCCATCAATATCGGCAGCTTCATAATTTTCATCAGGAATCCCCTTCAGCGCTGCCAGATAGATCAGGCAGCCGGGTCCCACTCCTGCCCACACTGTGGGTAATATACAGCAGAGCATTGCCAGATTCTCATCCCTGATCCAACGGCTTTTTTCCATGCCCAGTGCCATGAGTATCTGGTTCAAACCTCCTGCATCGGAAGGGTCATAAAGCAGCTTCCACAAATAAATAACGATCACTCCACTGATCACAGCCGGCAGGTAATAAATGACCCGATAAACCAGCTTCCCATGCGATACTTCCTGCAGCAGAATAGCCAGAATAACCGGTGGAAAGAATCCCAGCGACAGGGATAAGAACATGTAATAAAGCGTCTTGCCCAGGGAAGACCACCATACGGGATCAAACAGCACATCCGCAAAATTCTGCAAACCGATGAACTGACTGTCACCCACGATCTGATAATCCTGAAATGCCATCACTGAGCCCATTATCATTGGCACATATTTCCATAATATGATCGAACCCAGTGCAGGAATTATCATCATCCACGCCCAGAAATAACTCTTTTTCTTCAGATTGGATTTATTTCGTACCAGGGTTTTGGGAGTGAAAATTTTCCAGACCTTGATCAGCGAGACAACGAAAACCAGAAAGATAAATGTTGCCACCAGAAAGGCGATGCTGTTGCGCTTCTTGCGTTCAGCTTCGCTTACTTTCCCGATCATCTTCTCATTTGTCCGCTGTACACCGTTATCAAGAATACTCTTGATATTTCCCCGTTTTTCCTCTCGGGTTTCTCCCAGTTTACCTTCCCGCTCCATTGAAATACAGGTCTCAATGGGATAAGTCATAAAGTAATATATTTTCTGGCAATTATGCCCATAAGGCTCAGGATTGCCGCTGGCTACCGCCTCTTCAAAGGTTTCCAGCCAGCCTGGAGGTACATATTTCAGGTATTCGTCATAACCATAACGCTGCAGATAGATCGGATTTTGCATCTTGCCATAACCGGCTTCTATCATCACTTTCATTCTGATCTGACGCGCTTCCTCGGAATCATAAAACCAGATATAATTCCAGGCAGCTTCCTTCACCTTTTGCGGATCACGATCGCCCAGCCCGGCATTATTAGTTTCTCCAGCTTGCGAAAAAATCCCCATCATGCGTGAATTTATTTCTGAACCCCGCTCTCCTGTGGGTCCATAAGGCGGAGGAGCAGCTCCATAAAGATTAGGATCAATCTGTCCCCCCAGATTACGCTGATCCATATACATCATCCGCATCCCGATCTTGCCCTCATCCCACATCCTGCCCCAGTCTCCTTCCCGGATCACAAAGCCTTCCTGCTTATTACCTTCCGCATCAATCCAGGGAGTAGTGATCAAATCCAGATAAAATTCCATGGCATCCACACCTGCTTCACTATTAAAAGCCGCATACCATTCTTCTGTATAAGGATCCTGCAATACTGCATCGCCACCCGCTGACCAGAGATAGGTTATCCAGTCATAAGCCATTTCCGGTCCCGAGGCAAGAAATAAACCATATACTCCCTCAGAAGGAATAGTCAGCCTGCGCGCATAATCCAGCAGTTCTTCCCAGTTCTGCGGTGGTCGCTCAGGATCAATGCCTGCCTTATGAAAAAGGTCTTTGCGATACATCAGCACCCGCACCAGGGTTTCATAGGGAAGGCACCACACATGCTCCTGAGATTCTCCAACCTTTTTCCTCTTGATCACAGGCATCACCGGCTTTTCAATGGGATAATCTATTTCCTGCTCAGTTTGACGTGCCAGAAATTCATCCAGGGGATATAGAAAATCATTCTCGATATAAGTATCTGACTGGCGGAAATTTACGTAGATCACATCCGGCGAGACACCGCCGGCAATTGCCATGAGCGGTCCGGCATCCAGCTCCATATTCTCAATTTGAATACCAGAGAAAGAACGCAGCTCTATCCAGGGATATTTTTGTTTGAATGCTTTGATCACTTCCATATCTGCCCGGTTAAAAGCATCAGTAGCTTTGGGATCAGGAAGTGAAAATACTTTTAATATAACTTTCTCTTCACCTTGCAAGCTTGATATTATAAGGATAAATATTATGAAAAATAAAATCTTCCGAGCTAACTTTTCCAATAAACACTCCTGAAATCTATTTAAATCCTTTACTATCCACTTTCTTTATCCGGTCAAGAAATTTTCCTTCAAAAATTAACATTGCCCGCATGAATGTTCTTTTTCCTACAGCTAAAACCTTGCGAATGGTGCTCGCACCTTCGCAAGGGTTGATCATAGTAAAGAGTCTCTTTCTAAAAAATTGATATAGGTGAAAAAATTGGTTTGACACTTGAGGTGGCTGTTAGAATTTAACCTGAAATCGCTTAGATAATAAGAGATCAAATAGACATTTTATCAGCGGTTTAATAATAAAAATAAAAGGCTGGATGGCACTTATGTATATTAGTGAAAATGCTCTTAAAGTATTAGAAAGAAGATATTTACGTAAAGATTCAGAGGGAAATTGTGTTGAGACTTGGGCAGACCTGATCAAACGTGTAGCTTCCAATATTGCCGACGGTG
Organism: Candidatus Cloacimonadota bacterium; assembly: GCA_021735645.1. GTDB lineage: Bacteria > Cloacimonadota > Cloacimonadia > Cloacimonadales > TCS61 > Stygibacter. The sequence continues at coordinate 18,174 of JAIPGP010000016.1, read as the reverse complement.
ATAAAGCCAAAACAGAGCGTTATATAAACCTATTAGATTCCGGCAGTTTTCTGCCTAATTCACCTACATTAATGAATGCAGGCAATGATCTGCAACAGCTCTCTGCCTGTTTTGTATTACCTGTGGAAGACAGTATTGAAGGCATTTTTGAAAGCATTAAAAATGCCGCTCTGATCCATAAATCAGGTGGAGGCACCGGATTCAGTTTCAGCAATCTGCGTGAACAGAATGCCCGGGTGCGTTCCACTAATGGCATTTCTTCCGGACCTATAAGTTTTCTGAAAGTTTTTAATGCTGCTACTGATGCCGTGAAACAGGGTGGAACCAGGCGTGGTGCCAATATGGCAATCCTCAGCATAAATCATCCGGATATTCTGGAATTTATCACCTGCAAAGAAGACATCAATAATCTGACAAACTTTAATATTTCCGTAGGCATCACCGAAGAATTTATGCAGGCAGTTCATAATGACGAAGAATACCCGCTTATTTCGCCCCATTCCGGCAAAGTTACCAAAAAAATGAAGGCAGTAGAAGTCTTTAATCTGATCGTGGAAATGGCACATAAGAATGGTGAACCCGGTATTGTGTTTTTAGACCGCATAAATAATTATAATCCCACTCCCCTGGCGGGAACTATAGAATCTACCAATCCCTGCGGAGAACAGCCTCTACTGGCTAATGAAGCCTGTAATCTGGGTTCGATAAATCTGGCAAATTTCTGGGAAGATGGAGAATATAACTGGGATAAATTGCAGCAGGTTGTTTATGACTGTGTTGATTTTCTGGATGATGTGATAGACCGTTCACAATTCCCCTTGAAAGCGATAGATCATACCGTGAAGCAGAATAGAAAAATTGGTTTGGGCGTAATGGGTTGGTCTGATCTGCTTTATCAGATGAAAATACCTTATAACTCGGATGAGGGAACTCTGCTGGGCAGTAAGATCATGGAATTCATTGATTATCACACCAAAGTCCGTTCCATGGAACTGGCAGAACAAAAAGGCTCATTCCCTAATTATAAAGGAAGTATCTATGAAAATGGCAACCTGATACGAGAAGGTGAACTGAACTGGGACAAGCTGCGTGAAGATATTGCCAAAAAAGGCATCAGGAATGCCACTACCACTACAATAGCTCCCACAGGCACTATCAGTATGATAGCCAATACCTCCAGTGGCGTGGAACCGCAATTCTCACTGGTTTATGTAAAAAATGTAATGGACGGTGAAAAATTACTCTATGTGAATCCTCATTTTGAGAAAGCTGTGCGAGATGCCGGACTATATTCCGCAGAATTAATGGAAAGGGTAGCTGAAACAGGCTCTATCCAGCATATGGAAGATATTCCTGCCGAGATCAGAGAAGTTTTTGTCACCTCGCATGATATCACTCCCGAATGGCATATCAGGATGCAGGCAGCTTTCCAGGATTTTGTGGATAATGCCGTTTCTAAAACAATTAATTTCACTAATAATGCCTCTGTAGAAGACATCCGCATTACTTATGAACTGGCTTATGAGTTGGGCTGCAAAGGTGTAACAGTCTATCGAGACGGCAGCCGGCAGAACCAGGTACTTAACGTAGGCTCATCGATCAAAGAAGAAAAGGAAGCTCCATGTACTCAGCTGAAACCACGTCAAAGACCGGAATTCACGCAAGGTATGACCAGGAAGATAGAAACCGGCTGTGGACATCTCTATGTAACTATCAATTACGACAGCGAAGGACCTTTTGAATTATTTACCACTATGGGCAAAGTCGGTGGCTGTGCTTCAGCTCAATTGGAAGCTATAGCCCGATTAGTATCGCTCTGCCTGCGTTCTAATATAGATAGTGACGTGATCGCCCGGCAATTGAAAGCTATCCGCTGCCCCTCTCCAATGTGGAATAAAGGTGATGTGGTAACCTCCTGTGCAGATGCCGTTGCCAAATCTCTGGAGAAATTTGACCTGATCGAGATGGGAGACTTCATCAGCAAAGAAACCGGCTCAGCACCATCTTCTGGTAAACGCCATAAAATAAACAGCACCTGCCCCGAATGTGGCAGCAGCATCCAGCACGAAGAAGGCTGCCTCAAATGCCCCAGTTGCGGCTGGTCTAAATGCTAAGGCATTTATATCCCGATAATCTTAAATATATGAACGAGATATATCAATAAATCAATCAAAAGACTTCATGAAATTATTAAAAATTTGATATATAAGACTATTTTTGATATCAAAATTCCTAAAGTATTCTTCAACACTGGTTTTTGGTTCATTTTTCACTAAAATGTCCATGTAGGTCTGTAACGAATCACTGATTAACTTGTTGTGATGTGCTGTATATTCTATAACATTCTCAATTCTAGGAATATCCATAAAAATATAATTGTAATTAATGTGATCATTATTTTCAGAATATCTTTCCCAGATTTCCTTATCAATAAAGAATCCATAGTCAGCACATATTACTAATGAAAAGCTGTTTTCAATCTTACAAGATGAAATAGCACTCTGGTATTCTTTGTAGTCGCCTTCGTATCTGAATATTTTTTTAATTTTCTCATTGAGATTACGCATTTCAGTTAATGATATATCTATTAGACCATTTTTTTCTTCATTACTTGGATTATGCCTTGAATTTAATTTAATATGTTTTGATTTGATTTCTATTGCGATTAGGATGTTCTTCGATCTATCGACAATAACAATATCAGGACCTAGATTGCTGGAATTGAAATTCCGTTCAGGTATAATAATAATATTAGGGATTTTTTCAGCAAAATAATTGAGTACATATTTCTCATAGCAGTAGCCTAACTCTGTAAAAATTCCCTTTAATATTGGTTTTTCTTGGCTATTTATATAAGTAGGGATTACATCTAACATTCTCAATTTGTAATCATATAGAGAGGGAATAATGAAATTACCGTTTTCTATTTTTATCAATGATTTATTTCTAAATGGCTGCCAATCAGATATTAATCTATCATAATCTTTTATTCTCACTAAATTTTTTATTTCAGAAATATCAATTGAAAAAAATGTCGTTAAATAATCCCCATTAAATCCTGTTTTTCTCTTAATATCTTCAAATGCTTTTGATGTGTCTATTGAGAAGTTTGTACTGTTTATGTAAATTACTTGGTTAAAAAAATCTACAATTTTTGCTGCATCAACTTTGAATTTATTTAACTGTTGAATGAGTTTCTTTCCACGATCTAAGCAAAATACAAATAAGTAAGCATTATATAAAAAATACAATTCAAAATTAACCTGTATCTTTTCTTCAAATATACTTATAAAATCAATCCAATCTTCTTTCTTATTAAGTTTATATTTCTCTGGAATTATTTTATATACCATTAATTGTCTTCCAAATTCAATAAAGAAGTTTTTTTGCTGATGATGACATTGGGTATTTGAGACAATTGACAGCAATTTATTTATATTTACTTCTTCATCACAATCTGCAATATAGTGAATATTTACTTCTCTCAATTTATCATGTATCTTGCAAAATATTTTCGAGTCTAATATTTTTTCCTTATAATTTCTCGATTTAGATAGCAGAATTGCTTTGCAGAACATTTCTATGAAGGAATAATCAAAAAATCTATATTGAGAAAAATTACCGATTTCTTCTTCGTAAGAGGAAATAAAGGACAAAAATGATGACAATTGCAATAGGTAATTTAAACTATACTTGTTTAAGGATGAAGCAATCATTTGTAATTTCTTCAATTCATTTTTTTGGGGATCTGAATGATATTTTATGTCCATAACTCACACTCCAAGCTACTACATCAACTTTTCCATTAGCTTATATGAGGATTAAACAGCTTTCTAACTTCCCCTTTGCCAACCAGACTCCATAGTATCCTGTAATTATTATTTTTGTAGCGGATTCTTCCTGCGACTATGGACGGATGAATATTGTGTTCTCTGGCAAATTCTATCACCTTGACCTTAGAATACTCATCAAAAAGTGCTGCTTCATCCATATCTTCATCTCTGATGAGGTTTTCAGAGGCAAACAGGTCGGCATCTCGTTCTTCCTGGTCATTTGGTGATATTTCAAGCTCATCCAGATAACATTCTGCTTCACTTTCACCTAAATGTCTAAAAACATGTCCCAGTTCGTGAAAAAGAGTAAACCAGAAGTGATCAATTCTGTCATATCTCAAAGTAAGTGCTATCACAGGATTATCGTCTTTTGCCCGAAATACTGCACCATCCAGATACGTTTTTGGTAAATTAGGTAGAATAACTAAATGGATACCTTCTTTTTGCAAGTATTTTCCTGCCAGCTTTGGTCCTTCATCAAATATTGTTAGAGCTTTTAATTGTTGGATGATAGTTTGCTCATTATTTTTATCAAATTTCCTATCCAATGTGGTTTCATCGGCAATAAGGCGACATCCGGCAATCCAGGCAGCCAAGGCATAATTATCCACCCGGTCACTCATTCTGGCATTCTGTCTGCAAAAGGTATTACCCATTGCCACATTTGAATATGGCGTCAACAATTCGCGTAGATAATATTCCGCATTTTCTTTAATTTGATTGCAGGAAGCTTCAAAATTCCTAAAGAAAACATTTTTAGCTGTATTATACATCTCCTTGATGGGAAATTTATCCCAGTCGATTTCAAGAGGTTGGTCAACATATTCTAATTCCTCTTCCTTTACTAATGCTTCTAATGGGATCTGAAGCCCTTTATGGAGAGCTCTTATCATTTTTAAGGTCAAGGGGCGTTTTCCATTCAATATATTTGACACAACCCCTTTACTGCCAATGTAAGGGACCAGATCATTCTGCTTTAAATTCATCTGCTCCATGCGGAATTTGATCGCTTCGATCGGAGAGGGTAACTCAACTGGATATGCTTTTTCTTCATATTCCTCAATTAAATGCGCAATCAATTCCATTTCTTCTCTATTATTAAGAGCTAGTTCATCCTTATCCATAAGTTCATCTAAGCGTTCAGATGCCAGATCATAATCTGATTCAGATTTGATTATTTTGAGCTTAAACATTTCGACTCCTTAATCTTGAGTTTATCATACTCCTTGTGCGTCCCTGCCCAGCGTATTTTGGCAATTTGACTAATGAAATCAATCTTTACAACTAATCGATACTTATAGCCACAAATATTAAATACAATACATCCCTTGCCAATTACACTTGCTGATCTATATTGTTCCTTCATTTGATGAGGATTTTCCCAGGTTGCATTTTTAATCTCAAGCATCAATGCGTTTACTGCACCATCTGCTTCAGGATATTTATTAACAAATTCCTTAGTTATCTTGTTGCCAACAATGTGCATTTTACCAACTTTCGGATGTATAATGGTATGAGATTAATTTCAATACATCCTCTTTTAATAATATCTGATCTTAAATCAGTTATCTCACATATAAAGATAATATATTTCAAGATAATATAATGTCAAGTTATATTTTTGCAAACTTAGTTAAGTTTTCATAATTTTAACTTATTATTAGATTAGAACTCATTTTACATTTAGTGGAGAAATTTTATTTAAAAAAATTAAATATAAGGGTATGTATTTTCAAAAATCGCTAAAAGAGTAAGATTTTGTTGTAATTAATATTATTGCAGGGAGTTATGAACTTACTCTTTCCTTACTCTTCTTACTTTTTTGCTCTTTTCCCTGTGCCCTCCTGGTTAAATACATTAACTGGTAAATAGTAAGTGTTATGATAATGCTCAGGAGAGCGGATTTTTAGCACTATAAAGCATGAGTCAACTATATTCATTGCTGAATATTGAAAGTTAGAAAGTTAGAAAGTTTAGACCATCAGGCATCCCCCTGTATTTTTTGTTTTCATATCGGAAATCTTGATGATAATTGACTAGAGAAGTAGAACTTGCACAACGGGCGGTGGCGAGAAGTCTATCCTTCGCCTACTCCGTCACTAAAGTTAGGGAGCACTTTCAGAAGTCTACGCACGGTCTACGAGGGGCGAGAACTACGCGCAGTTATCAGCAGCTATCTATGTTTTTCACTGCAGCAAGTTTGTTTTCAGGGAATGACTGATAGCGGTCGTTATCTGCGCCCCACCTGGAAATACCCGGCGGTGCACCTCATTTTACATTTAGTGGAGAGAGGTTTTTTCTAAAAAGTTAAATATAGGAGGTATATATCTTCAAAAAGGGGCAAAAATGTAATAATTAGTCGTAATTAACATAATAGCAAATATTTACGACCTTACATTTTCCTTACATTCCTTACATTTCTGCTCTTTTCCCTGTGCATTAGTGGTTAAATACATTAACTGGTGAATGGTAAATGTTATGATAATGCTCAGGGAGAGCGGATTTTTAGCACAATAAAGCATGAGTCAACTATATTCATTGCTGAATGTAAGTGAAAGTTAGAAAGTTAGAAAGTTAGAAGGTTAGAACCTAACTTGACAGGTATTTCATATTTTGTTCGCGGCTAAATAATATCTTACATAAGTCAAAAGTTATGAACGGTACTCAGGACATGACTGGACGAACACCCCCACTGAAAATCTCTAATCAGTTTATATCACCTAAAAAATCTCTAACGTTCCTCTGCGCTCTCTTCGTTATCTGTTCTCTGTGGTAAAAAATCTCTTACATTATATCACAATCTATTATCAATTAATCACGATCTCACCCACCCAGAGCAAGGATGCACTGGATACAACGTTATCTCCAGCCATATAAAATGATCCATCTTTTTTCGCATTACATTTTCCGTGTGGTCAGTGTGGTCAGTGGTTAGAAAATCTTACATTACATTATCAGTGTAAATCCGCTTAATCCGTCTAATCCGTGTTCTGCATATTTTTTTTCGCCCAGTCAGTCCAGGTCATCAATAATTATCTTGACCTGAATATGATTCATTATTTATTTTAATTTAGACCTTAAGGAGGTTTGATTGATGAAAATAAAGCTAATATTATCTCTAATTTTATTTATTTTAATAATAACACCCCTGGTATCAGAAGAATTGTCAAAAGAGGAAGTCTTCAGAAGGACAGAAAAACATGCTTTATTGGGTGATATTGAATCACAGTATTACCTGGGAATCTGCTATGAAGAAGGATATGGAATCGAAAAGAATGGTTTTGAAGCAATGAGCTGGTATCTGACAGCAGCCCAGCAGGGTCACATGGAATCACAGTTTCGTTTAGCCTGTCTTTACGATTTTAAAGAAGGAGTGCTTCATAATTATGTGGAAGCAGTAAAGTGGTACACCGCAGCAGCCCAGCAGGGTAAATGGGAAGCACAATTCAACCTGGCACTCTGCTATGAACAAGAAAAAGGGGTAGATCGGGATTACGAAGCAGCGTTTAAATGGTACTTAAAGGCAGCAGAACAGGGAAATGCCGACGCTCAATATAAAGTGGGAGTATATTACGATTTTGGTACAGGAGTTGCACAGAATGCTGCTGAAGCATTTAAGTGGTATTCACGGGCAGCGGAGCAGGGACAAATAAAATCTCAATATAATCTTGGGGTATGTTATGCCTCCGGTACTGGAGTGGAACAAAATGAAGCAGAAGCTTCCAGATGGTTTCTGCAGGCGGCAGAGCAGGGCAATGCTCTGGCACAGAAAGATATTGCTGAACGGTATGAAAATGGAACCGGTATCGCGCAAAGCTATGAAAACGCAGCGAAATATTATCTCCTGGAAGCTGAACGGGGAGAAGCTTATGCCCAGGCAAAAATGGGGGAATTTTATCAAAATGGAGCAGGTGTAGCTCAGGATTTTCAGGAAGCATTCAGGTGGTATGATCTGGCAGCAGATCAAGATAATGCCGCGGGGCAGCTTGGATTAGCATTTTGTTATTATAACGGCTGGGGAGTGGAGCAGGATCTGGAGTTAGCAGCCAGATGGTTTGAGCTTTCTGCTGAGAAGGGCAATGAGATCGCCCAATATTATATTGCCGGATGTTATGCCAATGGTATTGGAGTAGATTTAAATTATGAAACTGCGGTGGAATGGTATAGTTATTCTGCTGATAATGGTTATATTCCAGCAAAGCACAGTCTGGGTATCTGCTATGAAACCGGCAGCGGTATAGAGCAGAATTATGAGCTGGCAGTAACATGGTATTATGCTGCTGCTACGGAAGGTTATGCCCCAGCCTGCTACAATCTGGGTTTATTATATGCCAATGGCCTGGGTGTTGAGCAGAATTTTTCCGAAGCTGTTAAATGTTTCACTCTTGCTGCCGATCAGGCACATCCCGATGCTCTTTACAGTCTGGCAAGCTGTTATGCCCTGGGAAATGGTGTAACTCAGGATTTTCAGGAAGCATACAAATACTACTTATTAACCTGCAATTTTGCTACAGGAGAATTATACCAGTCAGCAGAAACTAACCTGAATCTGGCAGCAGAACAACTGAACGCATCTCAAATAGAAGCCGCAACTAACGAAGTAAACCAGATTCTGGGTAACTGATAAAAAAAGTACAATCCACCCGGTTAAGGATTTCGAGTTGAGACGATGTACTCATCGGATCGACTTGAGAATTCGACCTCAAAAATCACCAGCCACGTCGAAAATCCCCCCTTCCCCCACATATTAATCCTGAAAATATCCCAAATCCTGATTCAGACAATTTCCTGATAATCCCGCTCACTTATTTTAACAAAAAACTCCTCCGACCAGATATCAAGCACTGCCGGATTAGCAAGAAATGGTTTCACATCCCTTTTCGCCTGTTCAAAATCAGTAATAGAAAATTTCTCTCTCAATAAAGCCAGTAACTTTTCCCGCGTTATGATCTCATTCCTCTGCCAATGCCCAGTTTGCTGCATACACCGGGTAAGATGCAGCAGGTCTGGCTTAATATTCCGCGCCAGAAACCAGACATAATCATAAAAATCCCTGCCTTTCACGCGATTCTTCCAGTTTCTAAACAGCAAAGCATGAATTTTGCCGGCAAATATTGCCGGTAAAGTATATAATCTCACCGAATATGGCACCGGATTAAGCTGATATTTCACTTCACTCTCAGCATCTTGCGGCGGATCAGTATCCACTTCCAGCTTAATCTTCAGCAGTTCATCCCGATGAACCCCGGCTACTTCCGGCACTGCCGGTCTGATCTGCAAAAGATTAACTGCCGTACCTGCCTTGATAAAAGCAGATTTAATAGAAGTTTCTTTTGTTTTAGCTTTAACCTCCAGATTAATATCAAAACCATAAGCTTCCAATTCATTCTTAATATATTGACTGTATTCCAGCAGATCAAAAGCTTTATCCGGCTCTAAAAGACTGAAATCAAGGTCTTCGGAAAACCGGTCTAAACCATGAAATATCCGCAGGGCAGAACCTCCATAAAAAGCTGCTTTACTGAAAAAATCCGAACGGAATAAACCCAAAAGTGCAATTTCCTGGATGATTTCCTGTAACGCATTTTTCTGCTGCGAAAGGGTAACTGCTTTATATGTACTGAGCATTGAAGCGATAGCACTATCCATTTTTCCTCCTCTTAGTCAGCCATTTAAGAAATAAACCGCAAATCCGTCTCCGGTAAAGCGGAACTAAAAAATCTAAAACATCTTTGTTCAAGGAATCAAGTGCTTCCTGATCAATGCGCCAGTCGGATAAAATGAGTTCCGCGATTTCCTCTAAATTATTGATGCCTTTTATTTTGTACAAAGAATCACATATTGCCTTTTCCGGTGTTGCTATCAGAAAATTCTGACCATTCTCTTCCCGGATAACCACTTCATAAGGATAAACTGCCCCCGGAAGATAGTAATAATAAAAATCAGCAACCGGAGTATGAAATTCACGGTTCTTATTTTTGCCATAAGTAGCACAGGTTATCCCAGCTACCCGCTCCGGTATAAAACCATAATAGGACAAAGCACTTGCAAAGGATACATAAGAAGGTCCATAAACAATTGAAGATATACTCATCAGTGAATAATCACTATCATCTGCTGCCAAAAACAATCCCCGCTTCACCTGAATCAGCTCACGCTTTTGCAGCAGACGCGTGATCTTCGCTTTAGGCGAAGCATATTTCCTTAATTCATCAACCAGTAAAACATGTGGCTTTATCATTATTACCTCCACCAAGTACTATTTCTGATACTTACTGGAGATAGTCAAGATATTTTTTCCCCAAAGCAAATCCAAAATAAGTTATCGAGTTAAGGCGATGTAACCATCGAATTGACTTGAGGACGACACCTGCCAACCCAACCTTAAGTCAGTCCGGAAATACCGTCCTAACTCAATATTCCCACAATTAAGCTAACGAGTTAACTATTAAATAAGGTTAAGCAGGAGATTTATTTTATACTTACCAATCAGAACAAATTCTAAAAACTAAACAGCTTCTCCCGCTCAGAATATAATCTTTCATAAGTCTTTTTGATTACCTGATTATCGTCGCTATCTAATTCGGGATCGTTATCCAGCACCCAGCCAGCTACGGCTCTGGCGTGGATGAGGAGTTGTCTGTCCCGTACAATATTGGCATGCTTAAATAAATCCATGCCGCTTTGAGCTGTGCCGAAGAATTCCCCGGGTCCTCTCAGTTCCAGGTCCTTTTCCGCGATCACAAAGCCGTCATTCGTCTCCACCATAGTGCCCAGTCTTTCTTTCCCGACTTTAGTAAGCGGATAATAGGCGACCAGATAGCAGAAAGAAGCAGCACTGCCCCTGCCCACCCTGCCGCGTAACTGGTGCAGTTGAGCCAGTCCAAAGCGTTCGGCATGCTCGATGATCATTACTGTTGCATTTGGCACATCAATCCCCACCTCAATCACGGTAGTGGAAACCAGCACATCAAATTCATGGTTCTTAAAGCGGTTCATGATCTCATCTTTTTCTTTATTTTTCATTCTGCCGTGTAATAATTCTGCTCTGCAGCCCGGCATTATAGTAGTCTTAATATCTTCATACAGCGTTTCCGCTGCCAGCAGATCAGATTTTTCTGATTCCTCGATTAGAGGACAGACTATGTAAATCTGCCTGCCGTCACGCACTTCAGCGGTGGCATGACTATAGGCATCTATTCTTCTGCCTTCACCTTTCCAGACCGTTTTTATCTGCTTGCGTCCCGGGGGCATTTCATCGATCACACTCACGGTGAGATCACCATAAACCGTGAGAGCCAGCGAACGCGGAATAGGCGTAGCAGACATGTATAAAAGATCAGGATTATCACCTTTTGCTGGTATCAAAGACCTTTGCACTACTCCAAAACGGTGCTGCTCATCCACTGCCACAAAGCCTATCTTATGAAATTCCACATCCTTCTGCAAAAGAGCATGCGTGCCTACTATGATCTGAATATCACCGCTTTTGATCTCTTCTTTAGTTTTCTTCTTGCCCTTGTAATTTCCACCTTTGAGCATGGCAATACGGATATCCATCTCAGCCAGAAAAGCCGTGAAACTCAAAAAATGCTGCTCCGCCAATATCTCAGTAGGTGCCATAATAACAGCCTGACAGCCATTTTCCACTGCAATCAGCATAGCAAAAAGGGTAACAATTGTCTTGCCGGAACCCACATCGCCCTGCAGCAGTCGGTTCATCTGGTAGCCGGAAGTCATATCTTCCACAATTTCCCTGATAACCCGTTTCTGGGCAGAAGTAAGCTGGAATTTCAAGGAATTCTTCAACTGGGTAGTATAGGTCTTTTTCAGCTCAAAAACCCTGCCTTTCTGCTCATCTTCATGTCCACGCCGTACTTTTGCCAGCATCAACTGGTTATAAAAAAGCTCTTCAAAGGCATAACGGGTTTTATAGGCAGCAACCTGCTCCGGCTGCGTAGAAAAATGGATTTTCTGCAAACTTATGCGACGCGGCAGCCAGCCAAATTTTTGCAGAATATCATCCGAAAGTGTCTCTTCAATATCATTTGCGTAAAGCCGGAAAATATTATAGATCATCTGACGTACCTGCCAGATCTTTAATTTATCAGTCAGCGGATAAACCGGCAAAACGGTGCGTGAATGCCAGAAACTGGCGGTATCTTCACCTTTATCAAGCACCTCCAGTTCAGGATGCACGATCTGAAACTGGTCTCTGAATGTTGTGATCATCCCGGAAACCCACACCTTCTGTCCCCGCGCTATCATATCAGTGAGCCAGGTGCCATATTGAAACCAGGTGCACAGCAAATTGTATTCCCCGTCAGACAGCACCACATTAAGTTGCCTCTGCCTGCCGTGCTGAGTTTCACGAATGCTCACGATCTCGGCAGTCAACGATGACCGGCAGCCAATTTCCAGTTCGCCTATAGAGCTCTTAGCATCACGCAGAATATAATCCCGCGGAAATAATTCCAGCAGATCATTGAACGTGTAAACTCCCAGCTTTTGCAAAAGCTTGGCTCGATGCTCGCCCACGCCCTTCAGAAATTTAATATCAGTTGTGAACAAATCCACTTTTCACCTCTATCCTATTTTCACATAATACTCCCCTAGCAGTCAAGCAAATTTCCCTCAGCAGTAGAACATTTATGTAGCTTAATCTTTCCAGATTAAGATTTATATTTTTAATCAAACTGGAAAGTTTGATATAGTGCGCTGATGGGCATTCGGAGTCAGATGGGTGAGAGTCCCCTTCATGTCAACGGAAAATCATGTAGCTGAAAGTAACTGCGTCACTGAGAGGTGGGCTGGGGAGCAACTGGAAGCGAACGTCCAGTCCGTAGGATGACAACGGTAGAAAATCGAAAGATAGCCGTTGTCAAAGCTCGCAGTGGATAGTCCTCTACGGAGGTTAACTGTTTTCTGGAGAGCCGTATCTGGGAGAACCGCACGTACGGTTCGGAGGGAGGGGAGTTAGCAATAGTAGCTCCCCTACCCCTATCGATAATTTACAATGTTCTGCACTCTCCCGGTATCGGACATGAGCCTGGATCTTCAACCTGAGCATTCATTTAAGGTCCCATAAGTTGTATTATAGAGTGGCAACAGGAAGCCTTCTTTAATTTTTTAATATGGATAAAATTAATTTAACTTGACGTCTATGGAGGTATATTCCTAATTTAGAAAGGAGATTTTTGCAAGCACTATTCCCTGGTAAGGGGAAATAAAAAAGGAGGTAATTATGTCAGCAACAATTATTGGAAGAGTGAAATCCGAGAGTTACAAATCTTATGAAGTTAAATGGGATTCTGCCAGTAAAGATGCTTATGTATCTTATGCGGGATGGACAAGCCTTGGCAAAGCATACTCTGCAGGAGAAGCGATGATTAAAGCGGAAGCATTTTTGTATAATAAATAGGAGGATACGATGATATATCTAATTGTAATTGTTATATTGTTTGTTATTATTTTTATCATTCTCAATAAAAAGAAAGCCCAAAAGAAAACCCAAAAAATAGAACCAAAAGAAAGCAATAATGAAAAAATGGATTTTAGATTACAAAATCTTGACATAGATTTTTATTCCAGTATTGATTCTAAGATTGAAAAGCAGTTTTTCAGTCATATCTCATTACGCCATTCAATTTCAGCGAATTTTAAAAATAAACCGAAATACTTATTAATTCATACTTTAATATATCACTACCCCCTTGGCAATAGTTCTGCAGAGGGATATTTATTTTCTATTTCTGCAGATGAATGCAATAAAATGAATCCTGAGATGAGTGCACAATACATGGTTGGCACATTACATTTTGAAATTGATAAATATAATAATGTTAATATTCATACAACTGTTCATAGGAAATAGTTTGAAATTATGTCAGCAACCGTTATTGGAAGAGTGAAATCCGGGAGTTACAAATCTTATGAAGTTAAATGCTATCCCTTGTTGCTGATCTTCATGGCCACACCGCACTTTTGCCAGCATCAACTGGTTATAAAAAAGCTCTTCAAAGGCATAACGGGTTTTATAGGCAGCAACCTGCTCCGGCTGCGTAGAAAAATGGATTTTCTGCAAACTTATGCGACGCGGCAGCCAGCTAAATTTTTGCAGAATATCATCCGAAAGTGTCTCTTCAATATCATTTGCGTAAAGCCGGAAAATATTATAGATCATCTGACGTACCTGCCAGATTTTCAGCTTATCAGTCAGCGGATATACCGGCAAAACCGTGCGTGAATGCCAGAAACTGGCAGTATCTCCCCCTTTATCAAGCACTTCCAGTTCGGGATGAATGATCTGAAACTGGTCTCTGAAAGTAGTGATCATGCCGGATACCCACACCTTCTGTCCCCGCACTATCATATCTGTGAGCCAGCTCCCATATTGAAACCAGGTGCACAGCAGATTGTATTCGCCGTCAGACAGCACCACATTAAGCTGTTTCTGCCTGCCGCGCTGAGATTCACGAATGCTCACGATCTCTGCCGTCAATGAAGAGCGACTGCCAATTTCCAGTTCACCGATAGAGCTTTTTGCATCACGCATTATATAATCCCGCGGGAAAAATTCCAGCAGATCATTAAACGTGTTTATTCCCAGCTTCTGCAAAAGCTTGGCTCGATGCTCACCCACACCCTTCAGAAATTTGATCTCAGTTGTAAATAAATCCACCTTTCACCTCAATTTCTATAATCACAAAATACTCCCGCAGCAGTCAAGCAAATTTCCCTCAACAGTAGAACATTTATGTAGCTTAATCTTTCCAGATTAAGATTTATATTTTAATCAAACTGGAAAGTTTGATCTACGAAAATAAAAGTTTAAAAACTAAGATTTCAGCTCACCACGTCCCATTCTTTTGAAAAAAACACCCACTATCTTCATCAGATTATTAATGAAAAAGCCTTCCAATTCTTTGCTTACTTTTTTCATTTCCCCCGGAATATCAATGCTCTGTGGACAATGTTGTACGCATTTCCCGCAACTAATACACTGGCTGGCAAGCTGTTTTTTCACGCTCATTAACCCGCCAAGCTGTGCATGGTACATTGCTTTTGACATGATTTTTTTGCCAAACATGTGGTAATTATTATAATGCTCAAAGCAGGAGGGAATATTCACACCTGCCGGACATGGCATGCAGTACTGGCACCCGGTGCAGGGCACTTTCATTGCTGACCGATAGCTGTCTGCCACACGTTTTATAATATCCAGCTCTTCCGTTGTAAGCGAATCTGGTAAGGCATCTTCTGCAATTCTAATATTTTCTTTGATGTGCTCCATATTGTTCATTCCTGATAATATGCACATCACCTGCGGATGGTTCCACACCCAGCGCAAAGCCCATTCCACATTACTGCGTTTCCGGGGAGCAGAATCATAGATTTTTGCGGCCTGGGAAGGCATTTCCCTAGCCAGATTTCCGCCTCTGAGCGGCTCCATGACCACTACTGCCAGACCTTTTGAACTGGCATACTCCAAGCCCTCTTTCCCTGCCTGATTCTGCTCGTCTAAGATATTATACTGTATCTGGCAAAAATCCCAGTCATATTCGTCAACAATCCGCTTAAAATCTTCTCTGGATCCATGAAACGAAAAGCCCATATTCTTAATTTTACCTGCCGCTTTGACCTTCTTGAGAAATTCCTCTACCCCAAAAGTCCTGATCCTGTCCCAGCTCTTCCCGTCTAAAGCATGAATTAGATAATAATCTATATAATCAGTTTGCAATCGCTCCAGCTGTTTTTGGAATATTCTTTCTATATCTTCCGCTTTCTGCACTACCCAGGGTGGCAGTTTATCAGCAATAAAGACCTTATCCCTGATCCCTGCATCTTTGATGATCCTGCCTAAAACCACTTCGCTCTCGCCATTGTGATAGGGCCAGGCAGTATCAAAATAGTTCACTCCTTGTTCTATGGCATACAGTATCTGTTTTCTGGTTTCTTCATAATCTATCCGCATTCCCTTTTGCGGTAATCTCATGCAGCCAAAGCCTAAGATAGAAACCTTGTTGCCATTGGCAGGATTTTCCCGATAATTCATAAATTTCTCCTATACATCCTTATTCCAGACGCTTACTTCATTCATTTTAGCCCTCAATTCTTTGCCGGATTGCCGGCAGCTTTTACCTCGCCCACAAAGGTTTCGGCAACATATTTCCTGCTGTTCTTCATGGTTTCCACTAAAGATTCATCATTTGGGAAGTCAATAAAATTAAGTGCCTTTTAGATAATAAGCATTGCCTCATAAATATGTGTCACATTTTAACGCAGTAATTTTGAATTATATCAAGGCGTGAAGAGTTTCAATATCCTTTGATATTGAAGGGATGAACAACGCAGATAGAATTTAAAAGGGCTAGTTAAAAGTTACAGATATTTATGAGGTGATGCTTAAAACAGAGGATACTGTTCAACTTCCACTATCTGAAACCTTGCGAATGGGCTTTAGTCCTTCGCAATGGTTGACCTGAGAAGAATATAAGGTGATGAGTAATAACAACATTCCTTCCCAGAAAGAGATACACACAATAAAGCCAAATCCCTGATTTGGTATATACTAAATTCAAAATTTTCTAAATACCACGGGAAACGCAGGAGAAAGTCCCATCATTTCTACAAATAAGTATCATCTACGATGAAAAACACACATTATCTGTGTTAAATCCGTCTAATCTGTCCAATCCGTATTCTATAATTCTTCTTCATTTTTTCACTTGTTTTCTTTTTCACTAATCTCTATTTAACCACCGTCACCTTCTGCTGCCCCCAATACTCATCACCGGATTTCACCCGCACAAAATACACTCCACTACTCACAACTTCCCCAGCCTCATCACGCAAATCCCAAACTGCTCTTCGGGGCAGTATCTTCTCCACTCTCCATGCGCACTACAGAATCTAATCCTCCACCATCTATAACAGTATTGTTTATATCATTTTCATTACCAGACATAATAAACTCAGATGCTACAGTTATCTTCTTTCCCAGAAAGTTGATGTTTTCATGATAAGTTCCAAGTGCCACTAACACAGTATCTCCATCAGCAGAAATATCAATACCTGCCTGAATTGAGTAGATTTCATTATCCCAGTCCGGAACATTAATCAACACACTATACAGGTTTAAGGCAGATACTGTTAATAATAATAAAACGACAATATTTTTCATATTAACCTTCCATTTTGAATCCTGACGCCCCCTTGCGGGACGTCAGGATTGCTTAATTTCGAGTTTCGAGTCTCGAGATACGAATCACTATTTGATCAGCACTACCTTGTTGGTAAACAACTCATTATCAACTTTCAGCTTAACAAAATAGATGCCTGAACCAACCTTATGCCCCTTATCATCATTACCCCGCCAGACAATATTGTAATCATCTGGTCTAAATGTTTCGTCAACCAGTGTTTTCACTTTTTGACCTCTTATGTTATAGATTTCCAGCAATACTCTATCTTCTTTAATCAGTGCAAATTCAATATTCACTTCCGGATTAAAAGGATTGGGGAATATTCTCTTTAATCCGGTAACTAATATCAATTCATTCTCATCAGTATCCACGCTGCTTACTTCTACCATATCAGACTCTCCATCACTATATACTGCCTGAACCCCAAAATTATACTCACCTTCCGGTAAAGTAAATGAATATAACCGATCATTTGTATTCTGCAATGTGTCATATTCACATCCTTCAAAATACATCTGGTAACCTGTAAGCTCTATTTGCTCACACGCTGCTGCTAAAGGAGCTTCCCAGTATATCCTGATCAGGTTTGCTGCCGGGAACACATCTAATTCCACCTCTAAGGGTTCATCATCCCAATATAATAGATACAGACTATCGATAGAGCTATTATAGCCATCATTAACCTCCAGATATACTACGACTTCCCCCATTTCCTCTGTTTCCGGTAAATGCATTATTGCCAAAACACTATCAGCATTATCAATCTGCATTCCGGCTTCTGTGCTCCACTGATAACTCAAACCATTCAGGAGGGGATCAATACATAAACTCCCATCCAGTACAGCTCCCTCTCCATCTCTGGCATATACATCTTCTCCGCAATACGCTACCGGCTCACAATACACTTCCACCAGCATAGTATCCGATGCCACTATTCTTTGCCAGCCATCTAAAGCATACACCGTTATTGTCTCAGTACCCTGCCAGCCCGGTTCTGCCTCCAGATAAAGATAGGGAGTATTTACCCAGGTATTTATGTGCTCACTTCCTGCTGTGGAAATATCAAGCAGTTCTCCTTCAGCATCAAATATATACTGCAATACGTCAAAGCTGTAATGCCCTATGTTATTAAAACT
>JAIPGP010000015.1 GCA_021735645.1 Candidatus Cloacimonadota bacterium | reverse complement strand
GTCATATCTTGATGAATTCTGCTACAGGTTGAATAGGAGATTTCATGAGAATGAGTTATTAGACAGAGTAATTACGGCTTGTACAAATTCTTGCGGAATTACTTATGCGGAGCTATACGGATAGTCATTTTTATTTATAACGTGGTTAATCTGAATAAATCTTTTCATACCTTTCTCATTGACCCCATAGGTGAGGCAGGAAAAAGCAGTTTAGCAGATATTAACAGTTTCCCGGTTACTGATCAGGAAATCTGCCGGCATTTCAACGAGATTCTGGATAGTCTCTGTTTAGATAGGGCAGTTTTCATTGCCGCTTCCGGGAATGGGCATCTGGCACTCAGATTTGCCCAGACTGAGCCGGAAAAAGTTGAAAAACTTGTCCTGATTGCCCCGCAGGGCTTTTCTAAACCGATCAAAGATTTCACAACAAGTGCTCTGGTAAAAGTCTTCCCTACCTCTCAATTTATTGAATATACCTGCAATACTATTTTGGGTGATTCTCCCATCGTCAGAAGCCTCTGCTATAACTGGCTCTACATTTCCATGCAGGTTACTTCCACAAAATTTACTCCCTCCCGATTGTTTACTCCTCCAGAACTGCAAGCCGTCAACCTTCCAGTTCTGCTCATTTTAGGTAGTGACGATCAGGTCATTGGCAGTCCAAAGAATATTATCCCGCTGGCAGCCAATCTGGCTAATGTAAAAATCTCAGAACTCAATTCCGGGCACCTCGTGTATATCGAAAAATCAGGCAAAGTTAATAAAATCATCAATTCCTTCCTGCTAAATTAGTCTGAAATTAAGCAACTTCGTGTAATTGCTAATAAAAAAATCAAAAGATTGTATTGACATCTTAGTGTGTTGTCTTATTTTTTTAAACAAGTAATTCTCAGGAGGAATAAAATGAATAGTAAAGTGATATTGATTTTTGTGATTTTAACTTTTTCTCTATCTGCCCTGTCTGCCGAAGGACTGGATCAAACTCTGGAAAAACTTTCAGGAACTGCTGCCGAAATGTATGTGGGACCAATAGTTTCCGGCTTTGGCACAAACCTGAATGGAGGCTGGTTTCACAAATCTCCCAAATCAAAATTCCTCGGTCTGGATTTTGAAATCGGGATCGTGGGTATGGGCACCATGTTTAATGATGAAGATGATAATTTCAGCACAAATGCCTGGTTTCAGTTTGTTCCAAAACAGGCTGAAGACCTCACTACTAATATCGACCCGAATATCAGACCCTATGTGATCAAAGCGATCCTTGAACAGGAATTTCTGGTCAATATGTATGGACCCACTATCATTGGCTCAAGTGCTGAAGAAATAGAAATTGAT
This sequence comes from Candidatus Cloacimonadota bacterium, assembly GCA_021735645.1. Classification (GTDB taxonomy): domain Bacteria; phylum Cloacimonadota; class Cloacimonadia; order Cloacimonadales; family TCS61; genus Stygibacter. Next base: position 51,593 of record JAIPGP010000015.1, on the reverse strand, counting down.
TTTCCCGCTCAATACATAGACTGGGAAGCTCCTGATGGCAGCACAGGATCAGAACTTATCCCAGGGCAAACTATCGGAACTGATATTAATGGCATACTGGATGGTGCTGACGCCCTGCCTTTCTTTGCCCCTCAGATTGCCATTGGGACTCTCTTTGGCACCATGCTCACCGCTCGGATATTACCGGCATTCGATGTAAAAGACCTGGGTGAAGTGAGTTATTACGGCGGAGGTCTGCAGCACAATATCAAAGCCTGGATGCCACTGCCTATACCGGTTGACATCTCTCTGGCAGCCTTTATGCAAACCCTTAAACTAGGCGAATATGTAACTGCAAATGCCTTCACCGCCGGCATTAATGTCAGTAAAACATTTGGCCCTGAAATGTTTTCTATCACTCCTTATGCCGGATATATGCTGGAAAACTCTAATATGGAATTCTCTTATGATTTCCTGATCTCTGAGGAGCAAGACCCCGTGAAAATCAATTTTGATATAGATGGTAAAAATAAGTCTCGCCTTACTCTCGGCTCGACATTTAGATTGGGTATCACTCACTTCAATATTGATTACAATGTGGGAGAGTATAAATCTGTAACTATAGGACTGGCTTTCGCGTTTTAGCAGTCTTTTTTTTTTAAAAGTACTCTATATACCCGGCAGCAGTTCAACCACTGCCGGGATTTATTGTTATATTTATCCTGAAATCGCCAGTGAGGAGGATATTTTGAAATATAAAGCAGGATTTTGTCAGTTTAAACCGGAATTTATGGCAAAAGAGAAAAACCTGGAAACTATGGTCAATCTTGTCTCTAAAACAAAAGCTGACCTGATTGTCTTCCCTGAATTGGCTACTTCCGGCTATACCTTTATCAACCTCTCGGAAGTTGAGCAGGTAGCAGAAACATTCCAGAAAGGTCTCACATATATTGTGATGAAAAAAGCTGCCTGGGATAATAACTGCAGTATTGTGCTGGGCTTTGTCGAAGAGGATGCCGGAAACTTCTATAATAGTGCCATGCTGATCAATCCTGACGGCTCTTCCTATCTTTATCGCAAAACACATCTCTTTTTGCATGAAAAAAGTTTCTTCTCGCCCGGTGATACCGGCTTCCAGGTTTTCCCGGCTAAAAATAACATCAAAATCGGCATCATGATCTGCTTTGACTGGATTTTCCCCGAAGCTGCCAGATCCCTGATGCTCAATGGTGCCCAGATCATTGCTCATCCTGCTAACCTCGTGCTGCCCTGGTGTCAGCAGGCTATGCTCACCCGCTCAATTGAAAACAGGGTCTTCACGATCACTGCTAATCGAACCGGGGTAGAAAAAAATAATTCTCTCTCCAATGCGTTTACAGGGCAAAGCCAGATCACCAGTCCGCTCGGTGAAAGATTGCTCCAGGCTGATGATTCCTCCCAAATAACCGGCATCTTTGATATTTTTCCCGAAATTGCTGACAATAAATCAGTAACAGCAATGAACGACCTGATAACCGACCGGAGACAGAAATATTATCACTCATAGTCCCAGACTGCTAATTTTAAGGTTGACGTGTTTCTGCACTTGATAATTATTGGCAGAGAAGAAATTGGAGATTGAAATGATAGAAAAAAAGAATAAAAAAAAAGAAATAAAAAATAACCTCCCGGTTATTCCTCTGCGGAATACGATAGTATTCCCCCAGACAGTTACACCTCTTCTGGTAGGCCGTAGTGGCTCTATCAGTGCAGCAGAAAAAGCTCTTTTACAGTCCAAGCGGATTATCTGTGTACCACAAAAAACTGTTATTGACAGTGAACTTGATCCCAAGGCAGCTAATCTGTTCCGCGTCGGAACCCGTTGTACAATACTTCAGGTTCTGCGTCTACCGGATGGCAATCTACGTCTTTTAGTAGAGGGTGATTATCGCGTAAAAATCACACGATTTTCCCGGACTAGAGATTATCTGAATGCCTCATACACCTATGACAGCAAGGAAATCCATGCAGAACCGCTGGAAACCGAGGCGTTATTACGCTCCTTCCGGAAAACATTTTCAGATTATATTAAGCTGAATAAATCTATCCCGGACGAAGCTTTAGTGCCGATAAACGAAACCCACAGTCCGCGTGACTTTTTCTACTTTGTGCTGGCAAACACCCAGATAGACGTTCTTGCTAAGCAGGAATTATTTGAGATCAATGACCTCACTATGTCCATAAAGAGGCTTTTCAGCATTATTAAAAGAGAAATTGAGATCATGAAGCTGGAAAAGAAAATTGACGTTGATGTTAAAGAAAAACTTAATAAAATCCAAAAAGAATACTACCTGAATGAGCAGCTCAAGGTGATTCATCGAGAATTGGGTATTTCCCGCGAAGAGAAAGCCGATCTCATTGACTTTCAGGAAAAACTTAAAAACACTACTCTTCCCGAAGAAGTCGCTCAAAAAGCCGAAGAAGAAATTCAAAAACTCAGCAGACTCAGTACAATGTCTCCTGAATATTCAGTAGTTCACAACTATCTAACCTGGCTGTTTGATCTTCCCTGGGAAACACCTGTGATGCACGATTTTGAGCTGCCGGAAGCACGTCAAATCCTGGATGCTGATCATTATGGACTCCAGAAAGTGAAAGAGCGAATTCTGGAATACCTGGCGGTTATGAAACTTGCCAGCACTGTGAAAGGTCAGATTCTATGCTTTGTGGGACCTCCAGGCGTGGGGAAAACATCACTCGGTAAATCTATTGCCAAAGCTCTTAGCCGCAAATTTGTCCGCCTCTCTTTAGGCGGAGTGCGGGATGAAGCCGAAATCCGCGGGCACAGAAGAACCTATATAGGCGCTATGCCCGGCGTGATCATCCAAAGTCTCAAAAAAGCCGGTACCAGCAATCCGCTGATCATGCTTGATGAAATTGATAAATTGAGTACGGATTTTCACGGCGACCCTGCCAGTGCACTTCTGGAAGTGCTTGACCCGGAACAGAATAACAGCTTCCGCGATCACTATCTGGATTTCAGCTATGATCTCAGCAAAGTGCTTTTTATCACCACGGCAAACACACTCACCACCATCCCGCAACCTCTGCGTGATAGAATGGAAATTATTGAATTACCGGGATATACTTCTTTTGAAAAGCTCAATATTGCCTCCAGGCATCTCATCCCCAAGGTTCTCCTGGAACATGAAGTTAATGATAAAATCGCTATCACCTTTCTAAAAGACTCCATTCAGGACATTATTGATAAATATACCCGTGAAGCCGGTGTGAGAAATCTGGAACGTCAGATTGCCCAGGTAGTCCGGAAAATCATCCGTGCCTATCTGGAAGGTGAAGTTAAAAACAGCATCTCTATCAAAGCCAAAAATCTGGAAAGATATCTCGGTATCCCCAAACACCTCTATTCTGAGGTTAATCGGCAAGATGCCATCGGTGTGGTCACCGGTTTAGCCTGGACAGCCTACGGTGGAGAAACGCTTCAGGTGGAAGTGGTGAAAATGAAGGGCAGCGGCAAACTCAAACTCACTGGTCAATTAGGTGATGTGATGCAGGAATCTGCCCAGGCAGCCTATAGTTATGCCCGTCTGCAGGCTGATAAATATGGCATCGAGGGTGAATTTTATAAGAATCTGGATATCCATCTGCATATCCCCGAAGGTGCCATTCCCAAGGATGGTCCCTCCGCTGGAGTTACTATGGCTACAGCTATCATTTCCGTACTTTCCGGAAAACCAGTCCGTCATGATATTGCCATGACTGGAGAGATCACACTCACCGGTCTGGTTCTGCCTATCGGAGGTTTATCGGAGAAACTGATCGCTGCAAAACGCTCTGGAATCAAAAATGTGATCATTCCCAGTAAGAATGAGCCGAACCTGAAAGAGATCCCCGAAGAAATTAAAAAGGGTATGAATGTGATACTGGTTGATAAAATTGACCAGGTGCTGAACGAAGTACTTCTTTAATGGAAATTACTGAACTTTCTAATATTATATTGCCGGATGGTGTTGTTCGCTTTCAATATATAACGCCATCCGCAAATTTTCTTTATCTGGGATATATTCTGGAAAGTCTGGAAGGGCTTTGCCTCTATACAAATCCTCCCGAAAATAAAGGGATCATGCAGGTGGATGTAGTTCCTGATCTGCTGAACAATTTTCAGGAAATTATCACGGCTATCAGGAAATTAAGTTTCTGATTTACTCTGCCGCTATCTTTTCTATCCTGCTTTTCATTACCTTGAAATAGTCACCTACCCAGTTGATTTCCTGATCATTTATCGGTTCACTCCCCAAAAAAGCTGCCATAGAATCCGGATGCTCCGGGGCAAATCCATGCATCCCAGCTAATGCCTTCCTGCCCATATCGCAAGGTTCTATCTGAACTCCCGGCTCCATCAAAAGATACGTCTCGCCGAACAACTTATCTTCAAACCACACTCCATGCTTCCGTAAATACTCCTCATCCAGGATAGATGATTGCGGGATTTCTGCCAGTGCTTCCAGGATAATTGTCCTCGCTTTGTCATTAAAATACCAGAATCTCGCCATAGTGGAATCATACACTGCCACATAATCTTTGCCAAATTCCAGACCAAGCCCCTCAATTTTTCCCTTCACATCCTGAGTACCCGTCAAAGTTGTCATTCCGTGATCGCTGATCAAAAACAGTGAATAGTCCTCATAATGTTCCTTGATTGCACTCACCAGCTTTTCCACCTTGCCCGCATACCAGTCCAGTTTCTCCTGTATCTCTTTGCCATCTTTAGTTACTCGATGCAATAAACCGTCCATAGCTGCAGTATATAAAAAGGCAAACCGGATATCACCCTGCTTTACCTGATCTATCATGGCTTCTATATTCTGCTCTTCAGTTAATCGCCAGTTGCTGATAGAATGAGGTACATTGTTCTTCACCAGCAGGTCTGCCAGATTAGGGGTAGGTGAAAGTCCACCCGCTACAAATAAATCCGTCTTCTCTATATAATCAAAATAATGCAGCCGGTTAAAAGGCATGGCATACATCTCAAAATAACCGGTGAAATTATACATCTTTTTTACGATTTTTGAGAGTTGATGCCGTACCCGCCATCGATCCATGATAACTGACGGCAAATAATGCAAACCTAAATTCTTGAACATTTTAAAGGGTGAATCTTCCGGATTGTAATAGTAAAAACTCAAATGCTTGTGCTCTGCAGGTCGCTCTCCTGTCAAAATCGTGGGAATCGCTGTACAGGAATAGCCAAACTGCATGCCTACCGGCTGACGGTAGGGCAGCAATTCTTCCAGAAAAGTCCGCCCTTTTAATACTTCCCAGCCCATGGCATCTATAAACATGAATATTGTTATATCTTTTTTCATTATTACCTGCTTAATACTTTTATGATAATATAATGAATTAGCTTTATTTTGACAAGTAAAAAGAAATCATCCAGCCTGCTGCTGATCTTTCCTCGACAAAATTGACTTCTTCTCAGCGCATATCTGCACTGCTGAGTATCTCTTTCACGATTTCCGTTATTCCCTGTATCCTCGCCGGTAAAAACAACGCATCCTGATAATAGATCACCTTGCCCATCTGATCTATTATCAGCATATAGGATTCTTCATCCAGAAAGTGATAATTCCGCTTTAATCCACCATCCCAGTCTCCCCAGAGTTGTAAATTGTATTTCCGTGAATTTCTCACTAACGCCTTCTTCCAGAAAAAACTGGATATCAACCGGGCTTCTGTACAATCTATCACCTGAAGGATTTCTATACTTGCCCGTTCAGCTTCCGTTAATGCCAGATATTCCTGAAAAAGTTCATGCTTGAAATCACTATTTCGTTTAAAAGTATTCTTGTTATCATAAAATATGAATATCACTTTGCCCAGTAATTCACTACTGCTCAGCTCATGACAATCCCCTGATTCCAGACTGAAATGCGGCATCTTATCTCCCAAATCAATCCCCAGCAAACCAATACTCACCCAGGTAAATATTAAAGCAATTAATAATCTCTTATTCACCACAACCCCACATCATATATTTTAATCCAAAAAGATTTCTCGACTATTTATGACAAGATAAAACTCCTGCAATATACTCCCAACCTCTTTATAATTACCACTTGAAGGGAGTTTAGCTTGACATGAAACGTAATGTGAGATTTTTGTCTGGTAAACACCGAGCAGAACCTTCTAAACCGTAAGGCAAGGAGCTCTGCCAATGGGTATAAAGGGAAACTTTTATGCCTCCCGTGCTTGGAAAGGTGGGATGACTATATTAGGACTCCCCTTTCTAACTAAATAAATAAAAAAGTTAGGAGGAAGTATGAAAAAAATCATACTATTAGGACTGCTGGTAGCTTTTATTTTATTATTTACCGCTTGCAGTGAAGATGACAACAATGACAATTTAGTGGAACCCGAGATTATTTATGCTTATTCTTTAGACCAGTTTGTACCAGCAGAGATTTTTGCTGACCAGATCATCCATGATGATGACGATGACTATGACTGGCGTAATCTGTTTTATTTCTGGTCAGTAGCAGATGATGGCTACAGCCCGCGTCCAGCCGGTTATGATGACCTGAACTGGAATGACATGGCACAGGGAGTTTATATTCCTTTGGACAAGAACAGGATAAGATTCCCGCAATATGATTCTCTGGGAGTGGGAGCTTATAACGTGAAATGGATCAATACAGTTCACGTTTATCGGGGTGTGAGAACAAATATCAATGATACTCTGAGTGTAGTTTTTGAATTTAATGGTATGGATGTGGTTCAGGTGGAGAATTATGATGGAGGGATGGAAAATGCCATACCACTGGCAGACTTTATTCCTGAGCATGTAACAGTGCTGGACTCTGTAACTTTCACCGCAATAGACGGCTATCAGCAGACTTATTATCCAGAAGAAATTGAGGCTGGTTACTGGCTGATTGATTCTCAAAAAACAATCTTCCCGGGTCTTGATCTGCCGGGTTCCAAAAAGAAATTCAAGTTCCTGCAGAGTACGCAGATATTTGGCGCATATGAAGAAATAGAAGAATACATCAATCCAGCTATGGCTGATGAAAATTCTGCTGACTGGTCATTTAGTTTCCCGGAAGATTTAACCGGTTATATTGGAGAAGTCTGGGAATAATCTGATGTCATATCTGGCAAAATTTACATCTCGAGATTTATTATATATAGCAGTAATGAGTGCACTGGGGCTGGCTATCAAACCGGTAGTCACGCCCCTGGTGCATCTTATCTCTGCTCCTTTATTGATTCCGGGCGGTTCATTAGCAGGAGGATTATATCTGCTGTGGATGGTGCTGCTCATCTGCCTGGTGCGCAAAAGTGGGGCAGCTTTGCTAATGGGTATAGCCCAAGCTCTGGTGATGGTGGGACTAGGGTACTTCGGTTCTCACGGTGCAGTATCGCTGATCAGTTATACCCTTCCGGCTCTGGTTCTTGAGTTTGTATGGCTGATACTTCATAATCCCGAATCTCCAGTCACTCATGTAATATTATGCGCTTCCGCCAATATGACAGGAGCGATGATCGTAGCCTGGCTGGTGATGAGATTACCGCTGTTACCAACCCTTTTGTCACTTACAGCAGCAGCTGTCAGCGGGATCATTGGCGGAATATTATCACATAAGATATATCAGGAACTCAAACAATACAGACTGATTTAGGAGTGATTATGAAAAGACTGACCTTTCTTATAATATTGCTGGGCATATTTTCTTCTCTTATGGCACTTACATTAAAGACTTCAGAACAAAGCAATAATCTTGATGTTGAAGCATTATATATGGCAGTTCCATCTGAGCTGGTAACAGAAAAAGAAAAAGACGGTGAAATTTTTACGCGGACCTGGAAAGGAGTTAAACTCACAGATTTGCTGAAAAAGTATAACCTTGCCGATTATGACCTGGTGAAATTCAGCTCTGATGATAATTACCTGGTGCGATTGACCAAAGCAGAGATCAGCAGTCATGAATCTTTGATCGCTCTTTATCTGAATGGAGAAAAACTTGAAGGTAATAGACTGATAATTCCTGATATGCCCGGAATGTACTGGATAAGCAATATTTCTTTGATCGAGACAGAGGCTCAGGCAAATCTTGATCTGCCCAGTATGTTTCAATTTGCTGAAGGCTATCTGGATGATTTTAAGTTAATCCAAAATCCTGAACCTTTTGTTGATGTGGAAGGATATTATCTGCCACAACTTTTGCAAATGGTGATGCCTTCAATGCAGGGGCAATATCAGTTAATAGGTCGAGACGGCATTTCGCATCTGCTGGACTATAATGATTACCTGGCAAAGGCAGTGCTGGTGAAAAGCGAAAGCGGATACATCCTGCAGAGTCCTCAAATGCCAGGCGGTATGTGGATCAAAGATATTGCCTATATACAGAAAGGTGATATTGCTATTATCTTTCGAGCACAATTTTCGAGCTGGGAGGAAGTTAAAACTCTAACTGGCTGGTGGACTGTCCCGAAAGAATTTAGAGCAATAGATTTCTGAAAAGATGATAAAATACTATCTAATAATCCTCGTTCTAGGCAGTAATTTGCTGCTGATATCTAATCCTTTGCCCTTGAGCGGTAATATTTCACCAGAAGTAATCGAAACCAGGGGATGTTTTGCTGAACTACTGACTGATAAGGGTATCAGGGCAGATGCAGCGCTTTTAATCGGCTCCGATGGAACTGCTGCCTTGATCGAAAAATCTGCCTTTGAGCTGATACTTTTGCATTATGATGATCCCGGATGGAGTTCTGTGAGCACCAGTCTGCCGCCAGTGTGCAACATCAAGGATTTGACGGAAATTGCCCTGTGGCAAAATCCCTGGGATATTCAGCTTGAAGTGGATAATATAATCAATTATCCGCAAATATATACTCCTTTCACCTGGATAATGAAGGACTTCAATTATCTTGCCACTTCTGCCAAAAACGGCTATCAGGTAGAGAAGTATAAGAAGGGTGAAGAATTGAAAAATAATGACCTTTCAGGGGTAATGACAATAGTTTTTAGTGACGATACTGAAGTGCAGACATCCTTTGAGTTTGATAAATTTCGTTTTGATGGCTGCATGTTCTGGTATGATGCTAAACAGATAAAAAAACTTTCTCAAGAGAAACCATGAAAAATATACTCATTATTCTTTTTGCATTAGTCATTGTGATGTTTGGTCTTGTCTGGCTAATTAATCGTGATAAAGCGGCTCCTGAAGTATTATTGACCATCATTCTGCCTAACCAGGAGAAGATAGAAATAAGCAGTTTTCCGGCAGATGAAATACAGGTTTTACCAATCGGGCAGGGGAAATCTGAGCAGGTTGTACCGGTTTCATATTTCTTGAAAACTGAGCAAAAATGGGCAAAACTGACATTTATTTCCCGCGATAATGCCCAGCTTACTATTGATAAAGAGGAACTTGATTCGCTTTATTTATCAATGATCAGTAATGGTGAAGAGTCATACCTGAGATTGATCATTCCCACAGATGATTTTCATCAGAGATGGCTTAAATACATTACTCAGATTGAATTAAAATGAAACTTCTGCAGGTGGAAGACCTTAGTTTTAGATATCCTGATCAAGAGGACTGGCTGTTTTCGGGGCTAAATTTTTCCCTTTCAGCAGGGCAAATAATGGCTATTTCTGGAAATAACGGTTCAGGAAAAACCTCTCTGCTTTATCTGCTGGCTGGCATAATTCCACGGCACAGGCAGGGTGAGATAGCAGGAAATATTAGTCTGGCAGGAATTAACCATAAAAATGCTGATCTGTCACAACTTTCTACTATAATCTCACTGGTGATGCAGCAGCCGGAAGACCAGATATTTTTTCCCACAGTAGAGCAGGAACTCGCTTTTGCACCAGAAAACCTGTGCCTTAGCGTACCAGAAATTGAGCAGCGGATCGATCAAGCACTCAGATTGCTGAATATTTATCCCCTAAGATTTGCTGATACTGATAAGCTTTCCTTCGGTCAGCAGAAACTGGTGGCTTTAGCTGCTATTCATACTCTTCAGCCTGCAATCCTCTTACTCGATGAGATATCCAGTGGTCTTGATGAAGTTAAATTAGCAGCAGTGATCAAATTGATCAGGGAATATGCCGCTTCAGGAAAGGCAGTGATTATTGCAGACCATCATTCCAGACTGATTGAGCTGGCAGAATACGTTATAAACCTGAGCAAAACATGAAAGATCTGATCCGCCTGCAAAACTTCTCATTTTCTTTCCCGGAAAAGGATATTTTCCGGAATATTGATCTTGATATCTCCCTGAGTGGAGTAACTTTGCTCAGCGGAGAAAATGGGTCTGGGAAATCTACATTCTGCCGATTACTTCTTGCTTTGCAATCAGGATATAGCGGCAATCTGCTTTTCAATGATCTGGAGATATCTACTGCTGATACTATTTCCATAGCTTCCGAGATCACTTATCTTAAACAATCTTCATCTTTGAATCTTCTGGCTGCCACTTCCATGCTTGATCTGGTGATCTGGCAGGCAGGTTTTGAATTAAATGAGCCAGATGAAGCAGCTATTGAAGTTGCTCTGAATTATTTTGACCTGCTGGATCTCCAGGATAAACCCGTCTGGGAACTTTCTGAAGGTCAGCGTCAACGTGCTGTACTGGCTGCACTTCTTTTGAACCGCCAGAAAGTCTGGCTGCTGGATGAACCTGCCTCGGGACTGGATATTATTCGGCAAATTAAATTAAAAAACCTGATAGCTGAGCAAAGCAGACATAGGGGAATATTGATCATTTCTCACAGATATGATCTCTTTGCTGATATCTCAGATAAAATATATGAAATTAGGAATAAGTCCATAATTTTGAGGAAAGAATGAGAAAAATATTATTGACCCTGGTAATTATATATTCCTGCAACCTGTTAGCGACCGAACCTGACAGCCTGAAAACACATCCGGAACCCAAATATATCCTGGAAGGGGCAAGTATTACAGCTGAGAAACCTACTCAGGCAATAGGAAAAATAGACATCAAGATCATAGATGACCGCACTATCAACAGCGCTACAAATATGGCTGATGTAGTCACTGATCTACCCGGTATTAATATCAGCAAGGGAGGTAAAAGCGGGTCAGATCTTAGTATTCGTGGCTTTGCCAAAGAAGATGTGATGATCATGATCGATGGCAGACCGATAGGCGGAGGTTATTTTGATGCCGTTGATTTGAGCACACTGCCAGTCTCGGAAATTAAGGAAATTCAGGTTATCAAGGGTCCGGCGTCTGCACTCTATGGTAGTAATACTATGGGTGGAGTAGTAAATATCGTTTCTGCTGCTCCTGATAATTCAACCTGGCTGAAAGGTGTTTTACAAATTCAACGCAATAACACCAACCGCTTCCAGCTCTCTTCATCTCATAAATTCACGAACTGGGATTACCTGCTCTCTTTTGCCAGATATAATACCATTGGCTTCCCGCTCTCGGAGGATTTTGTCCCCGTCACTCTGGAAAACGGCGGTATCAGAGACCATTCAGCCCAAAGACAGTATGACCTGCAGGGACGTTTAAATTACGATTTCTCTGATTTGCACCGTGTTGGTCTCTCCGCTTCTTATACCTGGATGGATGAAAAACAAATACCAGTAGCTACCAATGAATTTTATAATCCCAGCTATCCTTCGGATATTTTCCGTAAATTTGTAGACTGGAAAAGGTATCAGTTCAGTATGCAAAACGATCTGCAGATGGACTGGAATAAAACCTTGAATATGAACCTGTACTTTGATGGCTATGATGATATTTATCATACCTACAGACAACCTGATGATACTGATCTTGATCTCAATTCCAGACTGCTTAGCTATAATTTCGGCACTATTAATAAATTTACCCTCAAAATGAATAATTACGACCTCATAGCCGGCTACCGTGCCGAATATCAATCATTTAATAGAAAAGATAACGATGAATATAAGGATTGGACTTCTAACTGGCAATTACTGCAAAACCCCTTTTGCCAGATGGAATTCAGGCTGAATAAATTCACGCTTTCTGCCGGCTCCGGTTTCTCTATCTTTCATCAAAACCACCGTAATAACTGGATATACCACCTTGAACCCTCGGCAGGACTGTTTTACGAATCAGAACGCTTTGCTCAGTATAACCTGGCGGTTTCTAACAACGTTAATTATCCTGGATTACATGAACTCTTTTCTTCTTCTTCCGGGAATCCTGACCTGAAAGAAGAAAGTGCCTGGAAATATGAAATTTCTACACTGCAGCCCTTCACAGCCGGTTCACTTGCCGGAAACCTGAATGTTGCTGTATTTTATAATGCCATAGAAAATCTGGTCGAAAAAGTATATTATACTCAATCATCCCAATATGAAAATATTGATCAGGTGAATAGTTATGGACTGGAAGCTGCCTTTAAATGTAAATTTCTCTGGGAATATGTTATCCAGTATCGCTATTTGCAATATACAAAGGATAGTGATAGACCGCTTTATGAAAACCCTCAGAATATTGTTAATATTACTGAAAAGGTAATGTTGCCCTATGACATCTTCTTCGTATATGAAGCTTCCTGGCATGATATTTCTCACAGCGAAGATGAAATCCTACCCTCCTACTGGCTGAATAATTTCTACTTGAATAAATCATTCTCCCATTTCAAGATTAAACTCGGTATAGAAAACGTCTTTGACCAGAACTATCAGGAAAAATATGGCTACCCGCAACCCGGTAGAGATATTATCCTGACGCTGGAAGCCAGTATATAATTGTATGTCATTCAAAATTAATCTCCGTACAATTCTTGTTATTGTTATCTGCCTTACGGGTATCTCAGTTATATATCAACAACCACTGGTGCAAATTGTTTTGCTGGCTGTTACAATAGCACTGCTTTTTATCCTGCGACCTTCTGCCAAAGCACGGCAAAAACTGCTTCACCGCCTGTCAAGTATCGGCAGGATCATCCTGGTGATATTCATCTTTCAATTGCTATTTAGACGTACTGGAAATGTCATATTTGAGTATAGTATCCTGCGAATCACTGATATAGGAATAAATTATGCCCTTGCCTCCTCACTTCGCTTCTTTCTGATCATCCTGGTTGCCGGGTTACTGATGGATTATCCTTTTCAGGACTATCTGATAGCTCTCAATGCCTGGAAGTTCCCCTACGAAATTGCCTTCATAGTAGCAGCCACCATCCATTTCCTGCCAGTATTTAAAAGCATTTTTGATAATAAAATGGAAACTCTCGCACTCCGCAGTATCTCTTTAAAAAAACTTACTCTCAAACAACGCCTGAAAGCTTTCAGAACTCTCCTAATCCCTGTCCTGGCAAATGCTATCCATAATATCCAAAACCGCTCCATCTCCCTGGAGCTAAGAGCCTTCCGCCTCCACCCCACCCGCACCTATCTGCATGAGAATAAACTGCATACCATAGACCTGATAATAATCATGGTAACACTCCTCCTCACTTTATTTACAATGCTAACACTGAGATAATTTTTATTCCTGCTTTAATCAGTTAATCTGGTTTGAGTGTGCTTTATGGACAAAATGGACATTATGGACATTATGGACAGTTGAGGTAGAGGATTTGCTATAGTGTGCCAAAGAGATTGAAGTTGTTTTAAGAAAACTGTTTTCTAAAAAAGTTAAATATTGGGGTATGTATTTTCAAAAAAGGGCAAAAATGTAAGTTTTTGTTGTAATTAATTTTATTACAGGGAGTTATGACCTTACATTTTCCTTACATTCCTTACATTTTTTTTATTAGTGATTGGTGATTAGTGAATAGTGAACAGTGATGGCATGAATGCAAGATTCAAAATAACCCTATTTACTGCCAAAACTTATTTACTGATATGATATTATAAAGGACTTAACCAACCTGGTGCAATATTGCGCCATATCGGGTTTTCTTGTAAAGGATAAAAATTCCGTTTTATGGGTGTTTTAGACATGGAAGGGTTAGAGGGTTAGAGGGTTAGAGGGTTAGAGGGTTAGAGGGTTAGAGGGTTAGAGGGTTAGAGGGTTAGAGGGTTTGAGGGTTTGAGGGTTTGAGGGTTTGAGGGTTTGAGGGTTAGAGGGTTTGAGGGTTTGAGGTGAAGGAGTGAAAATGGGAAAGTACTATGTCTAAAAAGAAAAATTGGGGTTGCTTCCCAGCAGCGAGAAGTGTGAAGAAATGCGACAACATGAGGAAACGAAAACATGATTGTGAACGCAGTGAAAGTGGAGAACAAAGAATAAGCAACTAATCTTAGTGTCAAGCAGTGGACATATTGATCTAAGATTATCATGTTAACCTGGTTTACAGTGTTTACTTCATTTACTGCGTTTACTGTGATCACAGAGAAACATGATTATATCAGAGGAAAAGATAAGACTATTTCCAGCTTATATCAAGCCAAAAATCTGGGGTTTATTTCTTTTTCTTAAGAGCTCTCACTTTATTTCCTTTGCCGATGTATTCCAGTTCATCGAGATGGAAATTGCTGATGAAAATACCTCTGCCATGCTCATTTTCGCGATCATCTTCATTAAGAGTGGTATATTCCCGGCTTTGGAATCCCTCACCTTCATCAGTAATGATCCATTCGCAGGCATCTTTTTCGAGGGTGAAATCAATCACAATTTTGCGATTGGAGAAACGAGGGTCAACCAGTCTTTCTGCATAGAGTTTTTCGAGGCGTTTTTCAGCAATAGCTTTGGATTTATCCTGGTAAGAAATGCCCAGATTTCCGTGTTCAAAGGCATTCACGAGCAGTTCCAGCAGGGCGATATTCACTGAGACAATTTCATCTTTATCAAATATAGTACTGGTTTCATTTGCCAGATACTGGGCAATTTTAGGAATGATCTGCAAGTCATTTTCTATTTCCATAACAAATTTTCTACTGACCATTTTGCTGAGCACCAGTTTTTCCATGGTGCGTTTTTGAATAGTAGAATTATATTTATGAATAAGCGGCACCAGATCGTCATAATGCACTGGTTTTTTGAGATAATTATTAGCTCCGAGCCGCAGAGATTCAATAGCATGTTCTTCTTTATTAGAAGCAGTGACCATAATGACAATCGTGCCGCTTTCTGAGCTTCTGATCTCTTTCAGCACTTCAATGCCGGAGATTCTTGGCATCAGGATATCTAGTATCACGATATCGGGCTGGAATTTATTAAATTTTTTGATAGCCTCTCTGCCGTTACGTGCCAGAATGAGCCTGTGCCCCAGATGTCCCAGCATCCCCTCCATCAATCTCAGGTTAATTTCTTCATCTTCCACCAGCATAATAGTAGTGATATTATCCCGGAGTTTTACCTTTTTCCTCATAATAAACCCTCTCATTATTGATGTACTTTTTATCTGCTCCCTGATAAAAAGCCCTTTAAAAACTCAGTTCAAATCCTCCTGTAATGCTCATTTTATCTTCAGCAGGAAGATCAAATTCACGGTAGTCCGAATCAGCAATATTAATAGCTTTTGCTGAGAAACTCAAGTTTGGCATTAGCTGATAGCCCAGATTTATATTGATCAGCATCACATCTGGCAGATAAGATTGCTCAGTATCTTTACGTCCGGTGTTATACTTTAATGAAAAGCCAGCCTTCATTTTTTTATATTGATAATTAACTTCATTCCGACAGGTGAAGATAGGGGCAAAATTAATATCTTTATCATAAATCGGATATCCCGCCCGATGCTCATAGCTCATGTTCTTCCATTGCCAGTTAATGCTAAGCGCTATCTCATTTTCCCAGACATTCAGATATTCCGGTTCATAAATAAGTTCTGGCCATTCTTCGGATTGCACATAATTCATCCGGTTCAGGATATATCTGGAATTTAGCCACAGGGCAGTCTGAAAGTTGCTTTCATATTGCCAGCAGATAAAGTTGTTAGCTGGCACAATTTCCTGCCGGAAATCACTTGATATATCCAGATAGTGATTATCTTCCAGGACTTGACGCAGAGTACTTTTTCCCTGATAAGGTTCGTTTTTGAGGATAAGACTGAAATCATGTCCCAGACTAAATGCCTGGCTGTATTTGAGTGAAACAGCCAATTGTTTCTGGTCAGTAGCCAGCCACAATCCCATTTGATCCAGCAGCAGGTCATTTTTTGCCAGCCAGGCCTGCGTCATGAATTGCTCCGCCAGAAAATCAGCAGAAACTCCTGCCAGCAGGCGGTTCTTCTGCCATTTTATTCCCAGGCTGGCATCATAATTCCGTGTAACTTCGGTATCATCATCCAGATCCTGCTGCAGAAATGTGTAAGACAATCTGGCACTGATTTCTGCTGCGCCCTTTGCTGCCAGATCAATTTTCCAGTCCGGCACAGCTGCCTGAGCCGTATTGATCATAGTGCTGCTCTCATCAAATTCATAAAGCTCACGATAGTAGGAGAAGATTGCCTGATGCTGATAAAACTGCGGCATCCAGGCAAATGAAAGCTCATTATTCCGCCAATCGGAAGTGGTTTGCTCGTTATGAAAATCTGCCTGGAATTTCAGAAGACTGCTTTTTGTAGAATTATATAATAGCCGGGAGTTTATGACAGACTGACTGCCGGCATCCAGAAGCCAGAGGAACTGATCAACAGGCAGGGCAGAAGTATGGTTTTTTGTGACGGAAAATGTCTGTAATTTCGGGATATAAGCAAAATCACTCAAATCAGCTTTGCGGGTATAAGTTAAATTTTCCGGCACAGTTTTGAGGCTGTCTGTGAAACCCTGGCTCTTACCGACTACAATAATATCTTCTAATTCCAGCATATCATCATTTTTCTGGGCGAAAGCAGTGAATAATACAGCCAGAAAAATAGTCAGGAAAATAATTTTATTATACATCATTATTTATTCTCCTGCCAGCAGTTTTTCGAGTTCATTAACAGAATCTGCATCCAGATCGTCGCGGATATTATCGAGCAGGTTTTTTGCTTCCTGCTTTTTATCCATTTTGAGATAGGCTTTGAAGGCAAGAACTTCTGAGCGATGTCTGATATCTCTGAGGTAAGGGAACAGGTGACGCACCCGCAGTAGTTCAGGCACAGCTGCCGAATAATTCTGCTGCTGATAGAGGCTGAAGCCACTCAGGTATTGTGCTTCAGCTTTAATTTCTTCGGTAGTGCTTTCTTTCAGTTGCATGATAATTTGATCAGCATCAGCGATTTTCTGCTTATTCAGAAGCCATTTAGTTCTTTCGAGCAGAGCTTTTTCGTGGTCAATTCCGCTGAGCATATCTATATACAGCGGATAGTCATCTTCAAATTCCGGCTGGTCATACTGCACTTCAATTTGCAGCAATCGCAGGATATACTCCGGTTTTTTGACCTTTTCAGCGGCATATTGCAGTTTGCTGACCGTTGTTTGTATCCTGCCCTGTATCAGGGTAATATCTGCCCATTCATATTGCAGATTAGCATCTTTATACACCGTGAAGAGGCGGGCATAGAAATCATCGGCAGCGTCCCACATTTCCAGGTTCTTATAACTTCTTGCTTTCAGGTATTCTAAATCCTGCATAGGATAGATATATTTGCCTTTCATTTCGTCAACCAGGTCACTTACTTCCTGATACTTATGCAGATGGAAGAGATATTTTGCTTTATATTCATCAACCATGAAGCGGAAATTGATCTGGACATCTCCTGCCAGATAGTTATTCATTTCAGCGAGAAAATCTTTTCCTGCCTGCTCAGTTGACCATTTCCATCCATCCATGATGCTTTGGTGCATTTCAGGATTAGTTATCTGTGTGATCAGACTTCTATATTGGCTGCCTGCGGCGGCAAATTTACCCAGATTATACAGACAATCCCCAATTCCCACCTGAGCAGTAAGGGCATTTGGGCTATCCGGGAAGTTCTCCACAAACATTCTGTACTGCTTAAGGGCAGTGTCATATTGCTGAGCACTAAACATGGCAGTAGCGGACTGGAAAGTGTATGCAGCCGGGTTATCAGTACGGATTGAGAGCCGTTTATATATATCACTGGCAATATCATATTCGCCTTTCTGGTAGTAAGTCCAGGCTTGTTTTGCCTGAATACTTTCTTTACGGGTATTAGCAGTTTCCAGATTTACTGCCTGATCATAAGCCTGCAGGGCATTATCATAATCTTTCTGGGCAAAGCGGATATCACCCAGGAGCACCAGTTTATCAATCGCGTAGATAGAACTGGAATCCACATTTTCCAGAGCAGCTGCTGCCTTGGGATAATTTTTGTTCTGCTGCCAGCTTTGGGCAATTCTCAGCCAGACCAGGTTTTTATCTGATTTTTGATTAAGAGCTATTGAATAATACTTGCGGGCGGTTTCAAAGTCTTTTGCCAGTAAAGCGGTTTCGCCCAGATAGAAATTACTCATTCCCTGCTTATCGCTGGACTCAAAATTATAGATCACCAGTTCGAATTCTGCTTTAGCATGAGCAAAATCACCGGCAGTGTAATAGCACATTCCTCTTTTGAAATATGCTTCATCGGCAAATTGACCGGAGGGATATTTTTCCAGGTATTCGCTGAAAGCCTGTAAGGCTGCATCCTGGTTATTATCCAGATATTTTGCTTCG
Source organism: Candidatus Cloacimonadota bacterium (assembly GCA_021735645.1). Lineage (GTDB taxonomy): Bacteria > Cloacimonadota > Cloacimonadia > Cloacimonadales > TCS61 > Stygibacter. The sequence goes on along the minus strand of JAIPGP010000015.1, from coordinate 33,039 downwards.
GCTTTCAGATAATATGCCCGTTGTTGATACTCACGGGAAAGTCCCGCAGTCAGGCTTCTGGAGATATTATCGGCTGCTGAGGCAAATTTATTCTGATCAAACTGGCAATTACCCAGCAAATACAGAGCTTCGGCAGCAAAGATATTATCGGGATAGTCATTCAGGAATTCCTGCAGCAATTTTTCCTTTTTCTCAGGGCTTTCTGCCAGGTCTGCGAGATAGAAATGGCTGTTTGCCGCAATCTCAGGCTGGTCAGAGCTGGCCAGAGCGAGTAAAATAGTTTTTGCCTGAGCCGGATCATCAAGCTTAATCAAGCTGAGAGCGTAGTAATACCGGGCTTTAGTAAAAGTTAAGTCTTGCAGACAGGCAACTGCCTGCTGAAAATCTCCCAGCTCAAAGTGAGCAATTCCCTTCAGCATCCGGTACTGGTCATAATACTCGGAAGAGCTATCTATCAGGTCATCACCAATATTCAGCACCTTCTCATATTGGGCTCGAATAATATTCTGGTTATGAAACAATATCAGAGCATAATTAAAATTCTCATCACCACGGTATAAATCAGCGGCAGAAAGCAGTATCTCTTCAGCTGCTGTCCAGTTGCTATTTGACAAATAAAGCTGCACCAGCTTCAATCTCACGGTCATACGATCCTCAGCAACTAAAGCGTTTTTCAGATTTGTTTCCGCTTTCGCCAATTCACCGGTTTCCATCTGGCAGGTTCCCAGGAAATAATAAAAGCTGCTGCTTTGATCATTTGACGGGTATTTTTTGATGAGTTCGGCAAAGATTTTCTTTGCCTCGGCATAGTTTGCCAGATGATAGTATGATTGTCCCAATCCAAAAAGCACATCAGAAAAAGGTATGCTTGCTGGTGGAGATTTTCGCAGCTCAAAAAATATTTCAATAGCCTGCTGATATTTTCCCTGATTCAAATAAACATCTCCCAGCAGATAGCTGGCTTCAGCAGCGAAGTCACTGGCGGGATAGGCAGCCAGATAGCGAACGAGTTCCTGCTCAGCCAGAGAATAATTGCCGTCTTCATACAGACCTACGGCAAACATCAGGTCTTCACTGGCAGAAGCCGTTAAAGTGATGCATAAAACAGTTAGTAAGATAATTGCCCAAAATTTAATTCTCATTATTTCTTCTCCCAAATTCCTCTATTTCAAGTTATAGTGAAGTATTTTCCACATTCACCAGGGGCAGGGAAATATAAAATGTAGTTCCCTTCCCATTATCATTAGCAGCTGCCCAGATTCTACCTCCGTGCAGTTCCGCAATTTTTCGAGCCGTTGCCAGTCCCAGACCCAATCCTGAAGAATTGAACTCAGTGGTTCCGGATCTATGGCTGTATATATTATTGACTTCATAAAATTCCTGAAAGATATTTTCCAGTTCATTTGCTTTGATACCAATTCCTTCATCTTTGATATAGATAATAATACTCTCCATATTCTGCACTTTTTCTGCCAGCGTGGTAGCTGGACGCATGCCGATTGTAGTGAGGCTCAGGTCAATGGAGAACCTGATAGTGTTCAGCAGCACTTTATCCAGCAGAATATTAAATATGCGAACATCTATAGCCACATATTGGGGTTTGGAAGGCAGATCAAGGGTGAAATAAAGCCGTCGCGATTTACTATATCCCTCGGCGCGTTCTTTGGCTGCTTCCAGAATAGTCCGCAAATCTACTTTTTGCATCTCGATCTTTTCCAGCATACTGTAGTGGAAATGTTCTACTATTTCAATGATTCTCTGATTTAGCTGGGTAGATTTCTCATTGAAGCTTTCTATTAATTCATCCAGGTCTTCATCATGTTTATAGCTGCTGATAGTATTCATCAGATTTCTAAGAACCGCAACCGGCTGCTGCAATTCATGAGAAACTATCTGGATAAATTTTTCTTTGTGGTCTTCGAGTCGGGTGGATTTTCTATCCAGATCAAGCACGCGTTCATAGCGCAGGGCATTCCGCAGCATAGCAGTCATCAGCTTCAAAAATAATGGAGTAAACTCACGATTAACCGTAAGTTTACGTTTCTGGGAATTTGCATTATCCAGATACAGATAGCCGTAGGTCTGTTCGTCAATGATCATTGGAGCCACAAAAATTTCCAGATTAAGCAGTCTGCCGGAAGCCATCTGGGGCACCAGATTAGAGTTTCGTTTATTATTAACAAATACAGGCAGTTTATTATCTGCTGCCTGTGCTAATACTTCCCTGCCAATGTGTTGGAATCGGTCTAAAATATTATTGGTTTCATCAATTGCCACAGTATAAGATAAATTGCCCAGACCTTCCTGAGTGATAAAAAAGCCCCGCACAGCATTCATCATACTAATAGCTGAGCGAGTGATAGCTTCCTGCATACGCCGGGCACTGACTACCTCAAACAGATTGCCGGTAGCATCAATCAGTTTATTCATTAGAACAATGCGATCATTCAATTGATGAAATTCTTCGCCGCGCATCAGCATGGCAGTGAGATGTAATCTGATAAAAGACAGCATTTCTAATTCATATTTCTGAAAGTTAAGTTCACCGCTGTCTGCCAGTACGAGACAGCCTTTCTGCAATGATTTGATCTGCAGCGGCACAAAGATAACATTGCAGCCCTTGATCTTTTTCTGGAGGATGAGGTTTTGTTTGAGGCTTTCCCTGATATGTTTCAGGTATTCCTCACTATAAAGTTCTTCCAGATCAATATTTTGGAAGAGCATGGGCAGAGATTTTTCTTTGAGCTGTTCTTTGAGCATTAAGGCAATCTTGTGCGGTGCAAAGATATCGTTAAAAATCTTCTGCACCAGATATGGCACTCTTTGAGGTTCTTTTATTTTCACCAGTTCATAAAGATTCTCCTGCCAGACATTATTGGTGGTGATGTTGCGTTTGATTATTTTTACTGCTGAGTTAACCGGTTCCTGATCATAAAAATGATAGAAATTCAGGTAGCTGTCCTTTTCTTCTGCTGGAATTCCTGCTGCCGCACTCAAAAGTTTCTGCCGATAAATTTTCAGGTAATAACTGCTTTCACGTTTCTTTTTCAGAAAACTGAATATATAATGTATAAGTTCATAGCCTTGCAACTCAATCTGGAAATAGCCTTTTACCTCGGCTTCTTTCACAATTCGATTCAATTCACGGATAATCTTACGCAGATTCACTCTTTCATCCTGCAAATCCAGGTATTGATGATTGAGCTGAATTACCAGCGACCAGTAATTAAACCGGTTCCGCCGGCACAGATCACCTGCCACTTTTTCATGGAATAAAGCTTCGCGAATCATTCCCTTGATTGATTTCACCTTTGAGAGATACAGATTGACTATTGCCAAAGCATATTCGCTATTGCTGCGTTTTGCATATTCCAGGCAATTCTCATAGGCATACTGTGCCTCGTCATATTCCTGCTTCATGAAGTGAAGATTACCCATAGTCTGCCAGTAAAATTCCGGTTGAGTATTTATAATATTTTCAGACTCATTCAGCAGACGCTCCAAAGTACTGATATCACCAATCAGCGAGAGATAATAAAACCAGGTCTTCACTATTGGCGTGATTGTTTTAAATTCATGCCTTAGCAGTTCCGGCTGGTTTTCGGCGATAAAACTCCGGTAATAATCAAAATTATGCTGTTTGCTGCGTGCTATCGCCAGATTATTGATGATAGATGCTCCAAATCTATTCGTTTCAATTTTTGCACTCAATTCCTGAGCTTTCAGAAGATTCTCCTCAGCCTTGCCAAAGTCACCCTGCTTAATGTAAGCTTCTCCATAATTCAAATAACTGAGAATCAGGCTTGTGACATTATTAACCTTCTCACTGATAGTGATGGCATTTAAAAAGTGCTCAAATGCCTTAAGTGTTTTGCCCTGGCGCAAAGCAATATCCCCCAGGTTGTTATAGACAATGCCCAGCTTACGTTCATAACCTATGGACTGCCAGATATCAAGGGCTGCCTGATAGCAGTCAAACTCCTTCTTATAATCCCCCTCAAGGTTATAATATTGTCCCAGATTGATATATAATCCGCCTAATTCCACAAAAAAACTCGGTTTGGTGCTGCCTGCCTGTCGGGCCAGATAATCAGTTATCAGCTTGATGGCACTTTGCACTTCTCCATTATGCACCAGTTCAAAACAACGCAAACTGATATACATAGTCTCAAATTCTTCAACAAGCTTCATTTTTCCCAGTTTTTCCAGCACTTTATGCAGTTCTTTATATTCACTCACCCGCACGTAATATCTACCCAGATACAGCAAAACGCGCATTTTTTCTTCTTTAGTTTCGGCAGTTGCCAGCGCTTTTTTAAACGAGATATAAGCCCGGTAGTTACGCTCAATTTCCAGATCAAAGGCTCCCATTAAGAAACTTCTCTCAAACCCGCCTTTCATGCGACGCACCAGACGGGCGAAATCGGGAGGCATGTGCTGCAAATTCATCCAGTTAGCGTATTCTATTAATATATATATATCTTCCCGCAGACTCTTCATTTCCGGCTGTAAATTATCATCAAGATCAAGCTTGATCACTTCCACCATAGTAAGAAACGCCTTCACGAACTGCTTCTTCTCGCTGTATTGTCGTGCCAGATACTTTTGAAAAAGCTTCTGCTGGTAATATTCTTCACAATTGCCGCTGTGATAGATCAAGCCCTGCAGGGTCTTTTCATCATCAATGCTGTTATCATTGATATAAACGAGCAGATTATTAGTTCTCAGACAATCAATTTCCTCAAATCTCTTATCAACCGGAACAGACAAGGTTTTCACATCTTCTCCGTCTATCATCTGGTCATCATCGGCAAAATATGACAGCACCAGTTGGGAGAGATGCTGACGCATTTTGATTTCGCATTCACTAAAGAAACGCTCTCCTGCTTCTTTATAAGTAAAATTTACCTGATGATTTTTTTCATATAATATTTCATTATTGACTCCATCATTCAAGACAAAATACAGTTCCTGATCACTTAGTTCCAGCACATGTCTCAGGAGCCCATGCGTTCGGGGAAGTTTGATATTTGCCATTTGGACGAGTTTCAGATAGGTATGTTGCGAAAGGTGGCTCATCTTGCTGTAAATAGCCTCCACCAGTTCTTTGGGCAGTTTATAATCTTGCATTTTACCCTCAAAGATAAATTCACCTTTCTGCCAGATGATCTGCCTACGGGTCATATCAATGAGTATTCTTTCCATAAAACCCGGATTGCCGTATGATCTTTCCCATAGTTCGTGCAGAAACTCCTTTCCCGGGGTTGTATTTAATAATTTGCTCACATATTCTTCAGTATTGTCCAGGCTCAAAGGCTCCATCTTCATTTCAATCGGGTGAACCAGTCTTTTCAGTTTTCGCGGGTCATTAACGCTTAAAATGATCATAATCGGTAATTGAGATAAATAACTATCGGAGAAATAATTCAGAAAATCTACAACCTGACTGGTCATGTATTTGCAGGAACGAATTGTGAAAACCAAAGGTCTGATCCGGGAAAGAAGCTGCAGGAATTCACTGGCAGCATGAAAATCCCGCTCCAGATTTTCTTCAGTATCAATCACAGGTTTTTTATCGTCCTGAAATACAATTTCATTCATCCAATCTGATATTTGACACATATTCTGCTGTAATTTGCTATTATTCTCCACAGAATGATAAAATTCTCTAATCAAGGCAAAGAAGGGGTCTTTGTTCTGAGCACTGCAATTATAATCAAAAATAAAATACTCTCCGCTAAGCAAGTGATAGCGGAACAAAACCAGAGCATCTGTCTTGCCCATTCCTTTACCGCCATAGAGCATCACAAGTTTGCCATTGCCCTTTTTCACGGTTTCTACATGATCTACGAGATTATGAGCATAATCCTCCCGCACGATGTAATCACTAAGCTGAATTTTATTCACATGAGAATGAACCTGAGAAAAGGCATATTTTTTTGGCTGAGTATTATTTATATATGATATAATATCTTCTGCTTTATCAAAACGCTCTTCAGGGTCCATATCCAGAAGCTGCAGTATCATATTTTCCAATGATACCGGAATAGTCGGATTTATCTGCCGTGGAAATTGGGGTATTAAGCTAAGCTTGGGATTATCCTGAAATTGATGCATGTGCGTAACAGAAAACGGCATCGTGCCTGTGACTATTTGGTATAAAATTACACCCAGACTGAAAAAATCACTTTGGGGGGTGGCTTTTTGTTTCTTAAAGGTCTCTGGAGCAATATAAGGCAGATAATCAGACATACCGTTGCTCTTGGTGAAATCTATCTTTGTGTAGCCGTAATCCATGATCTTTACTTCTACTTTACCGTTTTTGACATTAAATCCTATATTAGTTGGTTTTAATAATTGATGAACGAGCTTCTGACTGTGCAGGGCACTTAAACCATAGCACAACTTCACGACGATATCATAGAGCAGCTCCAGAGTCGCTGGTGTAAAAGTAAATTTTGCCAGGGTGGACTTATTATAAAACTCGCTTACATAATATATATGCTGGTTAAAATTACCAAAGTCATAGATTTTCACCAGATTATTATGCCGGATTTTCATGATATGATGCATGCGTTCGGGTGGAAATGATAGTAAATATTTCGCACTGCTTACTTCATCAAACAGCTTTAAGGCATATTCACTGCCCTCACGCATATCTTTGACCCGATAAACGATTGACCAGGGACCACGTCCCATCTCTTCCTGAACTTTATAGCGTGAATCTATTATCATTCCCGCTCCTTATAAAACACTTTTTTACAAGTCTCTATTCCTGCTATTTTACCAGAACTGTCAACATAATATATCATTTAATCTCGCATCCCCCCGAAATTTCTCAGGGTTTTTGTTTTCATCTTCACCCTGAAAGGGTATAACTATAATAGCCATGGGTTTTAACCCATGGACCCAAAACCACGTGAAGCCCCCCCCCCCCTTCCCGCTTTGCCGAAAGCGGGAAGGGGGGGGGATATTTTCGTTCATTTTTCCATGGGTTTCATCCGATATATCGGGACTATTATAGTACAACCCTTTCAGGGTAAAGAATAATTTCAAAAGATAATAACCTGTAAATCTATATTAATTTCAGAACACCTGACCTCAAAGATATTAAACTGACCCCAATTTTACAATAAGCCTTAAATTAGTATCAGGGTAGATAGTTTCTGATTTATTGATTTGCTCGCATAATTTCTGTATAATTTTATCGGAAGCTCTATTTGTCAGGTGATGTAATGAGATTTCTAAAGTATTATTTTTATAATCCGGTTTAATATCAGCCTCGGTATTAAACACCTGTCTGAGCAAAGCCCTGGCATCATCCTTTCGGGACATATATTGACGGATTATTCCAACCATTGCCGTTTCTGCTCTATAAGCAATCATCTTTACAGTATCTACTATAAGTTTTTTGTCTTTAGCAAGACTTTTAAATCTTTCTGATCTCTCTTACCCAAAAGCTCTCCCAAGAAATAGCCCTCGTTCCGCCAACATCATTTGCTCCATTTCGCCATTGCTCAATTTTACATCAAAAAGCTCAAATTCAGACTCAGACCATTCATCTTTGACGAATTTACGATAAGTACAGCAAGCTATTCTTTTTTCCCACATGAGCTTAAAAAAAGCTGGGACTGTATCCTTCTCTATCAAAAACTAAAATAAAACGGTATAAATTGGGATTAGCTTTTAATTGTTCTGCAGTCGGCTGATCAGGTACATCTTCTAATAAACTGGGAACAATATCACTCTCTAAAATTGAAAGTAACCCTTTACTGACTGCTTCATTTATTACGAAAAAAGGAGATCCGAGATAGTCATTTATCCAATAATTAGACATACCACGGAGGCATAATCTTTGTCGGGAAACATAACGCCTGGGTAGCTTTGTTTGGTTACCGTAATAAGTTTTTATGTGTCCATCAATATACAAAACACCGACTGCTTCGGGATTATCAGCCATCCAATCTTTTGATAATTCAGTATTCCAAATGCAAGCTTGTTCTTGTGAAGATAAAATTTCTAATTTGTTTCTGAGGGTTTTTACTTCAGGTATTCTATCGAGACCAATTAATTTTCCAAACTCTCCAGGAGCGACATTACGAAGATTCTCAGGAGATTTAAGGCGAAGTAAAGCCATTAACGCAAGAGTTAAAAAGAGTTGATGGATTGAATAGAAGCCGAAAGGAAGATGGTAATATTTCTTTAAATGCCTGAGAAGTCCATTTGCCAAAAGGGCTGGTAAAGCGAGAAGAACACCTCCCATGGATACATCGTGATTTGATTCAAACCGAGTTTCAGCTTCCTCAAGTTGACCAACTGAAGCTAATACTCTTTCTTCAGAACGGCTACAGGCAACTCCCATACCTTGCTCACAATCAGCTTGACTTCTCTGACTTTTAGTACTCGAAATCTCCTCAGTTACTTTTTTTTGGGGCTTATGCAGTTTTTTTTTGATAGATACCTTTCAAAATTGTTGCTTTTTTTACTCCTGTTAGTTTGGAAATATAATCCACTTCTTCTTCAGAATCAAGTAAGGATTGAATTTCTGCAATTTTCTGAGGCGTCATAACTTTCGCTGTGCGGTGTACAGTCTTATTAAAAAAAGCTGATGGTCCGCCTTTTCTATATTTCTTTACCCATCTCTTTATACTACTGTTACTTATACCGAAAGCTCGGACAATATCTGATTGGCTGGCATTACCGCAAATGTAAAGTTGACTAACAAACATTTTGAAAGAATTAAGATCATCTTCGGTATGATGAAATATGGGCATCTGACCATTAAAATAGTAGATATAATTATTTTTCTTAACAAATCCAATTAGCGAATTTATTAATTTTATTTCATCAGGAAAAACAGGTAATAACATTTAGGGCATTATTTTATCCTCCATATATTTTTCAAAAAGTAAGTCCAATTTTAAATCTTTATTTTGGCAAGGAAAAAATTGTAAATAAGAGATAATATATTGAAATGTATGGCATTACATTTTTTTTACTTTTTATGAGGTCAAGTGTTCTGAATTTACCTGTTATGTGTTATTATTAGTAAATAAAGCAGGGGGATGCCAGAATATATCATTTAATCCAGTGAGAAGGAAAAAAGTGAGAAGGAAATCAATTGTTAGTCAGTCGATGTCGGTCAGAACACTTGTCTGGCGTTCAGTTCATCCTGATGTATCGGGACTGGCTTGATTATGTTTTTCACTTATTTATAAAGCTTAATCTTCGCAGATTAAGCTTTTTCTTCAATTAAACCTGAAAATATGATTTACATATGATTTACGTATTAATTATATTACATGTTATTGATAGAGAGAATATATGAGGTAATATTGTTTCATACTCTTGTAACCCACAGGGAAGCCACTCTAAAGGCACGGGGAGGTTATAATGGTCAATTTATATTCGTAAGATATTATTTTGCAGTTAATTGTGTCTTTATTAGTCCAAAAAGAGAGGGATTTTTAATTTTGGAACATCTTTAACAATCTATTTCGCTGAAAAAAGCAAAATTCAGATTAAGGTACAAGAGTTCTAATAGTTATCTTATAGAAAGTAATCTGGGATTTATTAGAACCCGGAGTTATTAAGCATAAATTCTCTGTTGCAGTGCTTGGCGGGATCAGAGCAGATGCTGTTGAAGGAGAAATTGGTAACGAAAACCTAATAGAAATTATCCTGGGATAAGCCTTAGTTTCTCACATGGCATTTCAATGTATTCGGTGGTTAATATGCAGATTATTCATATTTAGTCTGTATACAACCTCCATCTTCTAATAATAAACAGTTCAACTGATAAAATCCTGACAACAATATTATAATCAGTTACAATTTAGTAGTGTAAAAACTATCACACATCAAATATTTGATTTTTTTATACTATTTTATTATGATTAAATAATATCAATTAAATATGTATCAGGTTTCATTTCATATACTGTGATACTTTGCTATCAATAGATTTAATACTATTTACTTTATCAATCATATTTATCATACAATAATTTTTTTTATTTGACATAGTAGCTGGTTATTTACATATTTGTTCCAGTTGAACATTGAATTTATTCGCTCTACTGTGAGTGCTAATAGCTTACTCGATATGTAAAATCTAAATATAACAGCATTATGCTGAAAATAAAAACAAGGAGAATTATTATGTGTGCAAGAAGCTATGTAAAAGAGAGACCGTTGAAGCTAGAATTATCAGGATTTGATAATTCTGTCGAAATTGACATTTTTTGTTATAATAAAATTGATGTGGGAATCGTATATGGTGATGAAAGCATCTCTATTGGATGTCGAGAAGAAAACCCAATCGGTAATTCTAAAGAATTGAAAGGAACAACAATCACTTTTTGCTGTACGGTCAATAATCCATTTGAGAGAGAGATCAAAGTGAAGCATATTATCAGAGAAAAAGGGGGGAACACAAAAACCTATACTTTTCCAGGCGATTATGACGGAACTCCTCAATTCGAGAACGATAATGGTAAGACCTGTTATTACGAATTTCAGGTAAAGTTTGAGTAAATCATGAAAAAGCTAATATTAGTAATTTTGCCAGTTATATTCTGTTTCACAAGTATTTATGCAGAAGAAAAGGCTTTTAACCTGGAAAACTTAGAAGCCCCATCAACGCCATCAGCCTATATATTAGGTCTGAATATTGGTGATATTGATACCCCCAAGACAATTGATGACTTAGAAGCTTCCATTTTGGCCAACTATTTTGATGAGGAAAAATTTGTTATCCCCAATGAGTATGCAATTGAGATAAATCCATATCGAGTCAGTGGTCAACCAAACTTCGATTACAAAGCATATATCGATGATACAGTCATTAACAACCTTTGGCAAAACTTCTCTGTTTCTATAGCTTCAACAACCGAGTATCCAATAGGTGACTCTACGTTCTGCAAGGCTCTTGGTATCGGATTTAGATCAACACTTCTCAGAGGAAAGCTTGATGATAAAGACAAAGTAGATTTGGAGATGCTATTTGATGCAAACAGGAAGTTATTGACATTTAATTCATTCCTGATGAATAGTTATAATATATATTTAAAATCTATAAATAATCCACTTCAAAAAGATACTTACCAAGATAAAACATCTCATAAAGCTATAATTCTGAAAGACATAACTTATACAACTGCATCTAAATATGAAGCAACAACAGATGTATTTATTCTAAAAGATACTACTTTTACTATTGCAAATCATAAAGCTATAACCCTGAAAGATACCACTCTAAAAATTGTAACTAAGAACAAAGTAAGTCCAAAGGTTATCATTCTAAAAGATACTACTTTGACTATAGCAACTGAAATTGATTCAACTCAAAAATATATTGATTTCATTAATGGTTATAGAACCGACATTGTGGCTAAATCAGGGAGTTTTTTTGAAGTTAATAACTTTTCTGCTTCTATGAAAGCGGAATGTTTAAAAAAGTTAGATGACATTATCAATCAAATTATACAGTCAAAGAACTATAAAAATATAAAAGGCAAAATTGCCGATAATTTTTGTAAAGGCATTGATAAATCAACTCTTATTCCACTGCAAAAACGCTTAGACAAAGATAAGCTTACTCGCTACGGTTGGAAATGGGATTTAGATTTTGCATCTGCCTATGTTTTTCCATCAAATTCTTTCGACGAGAGCATCACACCCAAATTCGGTTTTTGGACAAATCTTACCTGGTCTCATAAAAAATATAAAGATTTGAACTTAACGCTATTAGGTCGGTATATTTTCAACAATGAGGATTTTTATCATGATTACAGTGATTTGGACGACGATAAAATCTATGATTCAATCACTGAATTTGGTGGTCAAATTGCCTATTCGGAAAAGAAACTATCCTTTGAAATTGAATACATTAACAGATTTTGCGAGTCAGATTTTAGCTTTAGTGATGAGAAATACACCTTTAGCATGAATTACAATTTCAGAGACAATATAGTTCTTACCTGTAATTTCGGCAAAGATTTTGATGATCCAAACTCGTCTGAGGGTAATTTTATATCAGGTTTTAGTATTAATTACGGTATAGGAGTAGTTAATTCAGAAGATTTAAATCAAGAGCCTAACAAGAAGTAAATTACAAAGTGTTTTACTTCAATGACTTTTCTATAGTTTCTCAGGTTTCAGAACGATAAGTCAGTTATGAACGGTATTTCTGGGCGATTATTTTACCAGATTTTATCAGTCTATATCGCTCAGAACTACTATCCCGAGTGCAGTTCATCCTGATGAACCGGGACTGGCTTGCTTTAGTTTTCATATTGTATTCTTTACCAGTGAGATAATAAAGAAATGAGAAGTGAGAAGGAAAATCAGTCAATTAAACTCTCGAAACCCGACCTATCATATTCGTTGCTAAAGTCAACCATTGCGGTGGTTTAGCAACCATCCGCAAGATTTTAACTTTACAGATAATCAAGCTATTTTTCGAGTATTCAGGTAGTAAAAAATCAGTTACAGAGAGCAAAAAGTATCTATTTAGATGAAACACTCGGTTTTATTTATTATTGGGGTTGTATGCCTTATAGGACTTATAGGACTTATAGGACTTATAGGGACTATACTAATTGGTCGTCATCTGCGCCCCTCTTAGACCGTGCCGTAGCCTTGTACGAAGGATGGACCTGGGAATACCCGGCGGTGCACATTTTGACTTAGCTGGAGAATATTGGAGTGGGGGTAGGCTTTAGCAAAATAATTGACATTAATTCGAATTAACGACATTTTAGCTTTAATAGATTAAATTTATTGGGGGGATTCGTGAAGAGAGTTTTGTTTTTATTTTTTATTACTTTATTTGTCTCGATTATATTTGCCGAAGGTCTTGAAGTATTGTCATTTGAAGAAGACCCTTATGATATACGAGGTTTCGTAAATCCTATCAAAGATGCAAATGGAGATAACTGTGCTTTGATCAGGATTGAGCATAATCTTTCTGGAGATGTACATCTTATAGATGTGGAGGTATTTAAAAGACAAAAAGAAGCAGGGAATGTTGTTTATTTTTATATCAGCAAGTGGGAGAAAGCGGTCACTATAACTACTGAAAAGTATCTGCCCTGTAAATATTCTATGCCGGAAAACCTGGAACCGGAAAGAACTTATGTATTGACGCTCTTTGGCTCTGGTGAAGGTGAAGATATAAATAATATTGGAGTTACGATTACTACTGAGCCAGCGGGAGCAACAGTCTACATCAATAACGTCAAACTGGCAAAGAAAACCCCTTCCGGAGATTTCTTTGTGGCTGGCACTTACCCGATCAGAATAGAGCTGGCTGATTATCAGATTTTTACGACAGAAATTGAGATACTGCCGCCGGAAGTTGAAAAACACTATGTGCTAAAACCTGATTTTGGGACTATTGAAATTGTCTCTGAGCCAGAAGTGAATATGGAAGTTTTTTTGAATGACGTAAAAGTTGGGAAAACACCTTTGACCTTGAAAAGGCAGATAAGTGGAACTTATAAATTGAGAGCAGAACATGAATTATATGTAGCAGAAGAGCAGGAATTTGATCTAAAACCAGAGGAGCATAAAAGGATCAGTGTGAAGGCTATCCAGAATTTTGGTACTCTTACCATATATACATTACCGGGTGCAAAAGTTTATCTGAATGATGAATTGATCAGTGAATATAAAAATCTTCGTCTTGTTCCACAAACACTAAACATGAAAGTAGAACTTGCAAAACATCATCCGGCAGAAAAACGGCAGATCTTGAATTCCGGTGATAAGCTGGAGATTGATCTGATGCCTGAGCCCATAACGGGTACTGTGCTGGTTACACCTGACCCAATAGATGCTCAGATATTACTTACCGGTGATAGTGGAGAGCGATTTACTGATAGTGGAATTTCTAAATTTGCTGATATCCCTGTCGGGCAATACAAGATAGAGATTACTCATCCTCAGCACCTGAATTATGAAGAAACATTTATTCTGGAAGAGGGAAAAGTGAAGAAAATTGCTAAAACCCTCAGTAAGGCTGAAATGTATTTTACCTTGGAAATACCGCATGAATTAATGAATGATTTGAGTATTACACTCCTTGATAAAAATGGTAAAACTGTAAAACTGCATAAAACAGATAATCGCTATCTGGTTGAAAAAGCTGGCAGGTACAAGCTGAATTTAAATAAAGGGAAGAATACTCTTTACACAAGAAATATTAATATTACTAGTCAGAAACATCCTGAAATTGTACCATATTACAAGACTTATTTTGCTCCTTCTGATGGCAGTGAGCTTTATAGTAATGGCAGAAAAATTGATGAAGGGAAAAACCTATTGTTAATAAGCGATAAAAGGGAGAATAAAGTTAAGTTTAAGATACCTAAGTATTCTACTGTAACAATCAATGATACCTTAACGACGAATTACAATAGCTATAGATTAGAAAAATATAAAGATTATTTTAGGAAAAAGTATGGCATTGGATTAATTCCTGATAAAGAAGCAGTGTTTTATGGTATTAGGCTGCCCATAATTTATTCACCTGATTATAAGAAGATGTATGGATTTGAAATCAATCCATTAATTGCAGGGAATGTGTGGTTTTATGATGATGAAAATTCGGGAGATTTTAATGGTGTTGCAATTGGAGGTCTTTTTGCTGCAGCAGGTAACTTCAATGGTCTAGCCATTGGAGGATTTATGGCTGGAGCAGATTATAATTTCAATGGTATTGCAATGGGAACAATAGCTAATTATACTGGTGGTAAACATGCAGGCATTCAAATAGGCTTAGTAAATTATGCTGATAAATTGAAAGGAGTCCAGATTGGGGTAATCAATATAGTAAAAGATGGTTTAGGCGGAGCGATGCCGTTTTTTCCTTTAATAAACGTACATTTTTAGGGGTTATGGACAGAATGGACAATATGGACATTATAGACAATATGGACAAAGCTGCTGTCTCCTGCCATGTAATGTCTTTGAGTTGATGAGTCTAAGAGGCTCTCTTGGTTGAATTCGCTCTTGCAGCTGAACTAAAATCTTTCACTGGATAAGTATTCTACCTTCTTTCTGCAAGTAATCTTTTAAAACCCATACCTGGATGGTCTGGATACAATCTTACTCTGTCCACTTCTTGTAAATATTTAGAAAAGAATTGACTTTAAATTGAGTTAGACAAGTTTCTGGTATAAATCTTGGGACAGTGAAGAGGCTTATGAAAATATTAGAATTGGTACGGGAAGGTTTTGCCCATCATATCATATTTTCGGCAGGGTTACTGCTGATCATGGGTTTCATCATGGGTCAGCTATCGGAGAAGATCAAGCTGCCGTCTATAACCGGATACATATTTGCCGGCATCCTGCTGGGTGAGGCAGGTTTCAACCTGATCAGAGCAGAAAATATCGATCAACTGAATATACTATCCGAGATCACACTTTCTTTTATTGCTGTGATCATCGGCTGCGAGTTTTCTTTTAGTAAATTACGGGCTTATGGCACTAAAGTAGTAATAATCACCCTGGTTCAGATGTTTTTGACTTTTGGTTTAATCTCTGCGGGGCTAATCGTGCTGGGATTATCCACCTATATCGCCTTTATTCTGGGTGCGATCGGGGCAGCTACAGCACCGGCAGCAACTGTAGTGATAGTAGAGAAGCTACGTGCACGCGGAGAATTTGTAGATTACCTCTATGGCATAGTGGCTCTAGATGATGCGGGGACAGTGATATTATTTTCGGTAGCCTTTGCGATTGCCAGTGCAGTGATCAGCGGAACAGAAGTGAATTTCTGGATAGGACTTCTGCAGGCCGGCAAAGAAATATTATATTCGATTATTGCAGGAGTGATCGGTGGTGCCCTGATCCATTTCAGCACCCGTAACAGCAAGAATCTGGGTGAAATGAAGATCATCACTCTGGGTATCATCTTTCTAACGACTTCTGTGTGCATCAGCCTGCACCTTTCCCCGCTGATCGCCAATATGACAGTGGGTATGCTGCTGGTAAATCTCAGTCGCAAAAATATCAGGATACTAACTGCCCTGCAGCCTCTCACCCCACCGCTTTATGCCATATTTTTCACAATTGCGGGTACAGAATTGCATTTGGGGATTTTTACTTCCGGGTCTGCCTTGACTGCTGGATTAGTATTCATCCTGATGCGGGCAATCGGAAAATATGGTGGAGTGTTTGCTTCCGGTCATTTACTAAAGCTGAAACCCGGTATCAGCAACTGGCTGGGACTGGCACTTCTGCCGCAGGCAGGAGTTGCCATCGGGCTGGTGCTATTTGTGCAGGGCTCAAGTGTGGTGGGTGCTGCCAGTCCGGCAATTCAGCTTGAAATCACGGAAATGATCAATATTATCCTGATGAGTGTATTTTTTAATGAAATACTGGGACCACCCTTGGCAAAAATAGCTATCCGCAAAAATCTAAGGAGAAGATAATGGACCTTACAGGAATATTAAAACTGGAATGCTGCAGCACGAATATCCAGTCCCAAACTAAAGAACTGGTATTAGAAGAACTGGTGAAACTGGTGAAGCGTAACGAGATTCTCAAGGATGTTCCTGTCGCTGAATTACTGGAAAGTTTTCATAAGCGGGAGCGCCAGGGAAGTACTGGCTTTGGCAAAGGAATCGCGATCCCTCACTGCCAGATAAGCGGGATAAAGGATTTTGTGGTGGGAATTGGCATTAGTCATAAAGGCGTGGAATATGATGCCATAGATCATAAAAAAGTAAAAATATTTGTAGTAATCGTGGGGCCTCTGGAAAGCCGCAGCGGGCATTTGCAATTGCTGGCAACCGTTTCACGAATCCTCAAAGAACCGCAGATTGAGCAGCATCTCCTGCATCAGGAAAGCAAAATAGGTCTGCTGGACGAATTTCTGAGGCATAGTCCGGAAACGCATACAGTGAGTGCTCAGGGCAAAGATAAACTGCTGCTGCTGGTAGTTCGTGATCCGGATATCATGGAAGAGATCAGTGAAATTTTCATGGAATATGGCGTGGAAGAAGCTACTATCCTTGATACAAGCAGTATGGAAGGCATCCTTTCACATGTTCCGCTCTTTCTGGGTTTCTTTGATTTCACCGGAGACCGTGAAAAATCGGGTAAACTGATCATGGTGAAGCTGCCTCGTGATTACCTGCAGGCATTAGTTCACGGTCTGGAAGACGCTTTTGGCAATCTGGATGATTTTACTGGATTAGCACTAATCGTGCTGGATATATTCTTTAGTAAAGGAATATAAAATGAGAAAACCAAGCCAGGACTTCTGAACGGAACCCGGGACAGTCCCGAATTATCGGGATGAGCGACATCGACTAATAATATTTAAGAATATGGCAGGCAATTAATGGCCGCCAGGATTCTTGTCCCTGGTAAAGTCTAAAACGCCTGCTTATCCGGGTGGTATAAGAAGCCACTGAAGCGACTATATTTTGTTCGTACATCTTAACCCCAAATTAATTTGGGGGTTAATAAGAGGAAGTGGAGCGAGAACTAGGACTGAGCAGCTAACCTATTCTAAATTTCAACCTTAGAAATGCATCGAGCTGGAATCAGTTGGTAGCAGTCGTCATCTGCGCCCCTCGTAGACCGTGCCGTAGCCTTCTGAAAGTGCTCCTTAACTTTAGTGACGGAGTAGGCGAAGGATGGACATGGAAATACCCAGCGGTGCACATATGACTTAGTTACAGGCATCCCCCTGTTTTATAAGAGTAATAAGATAGCTAAATCATTTTGTATAGGACAATTATATCAATATAAATCTCTGCATAATTTGTATCTCCCGATCTCATTAACACCAGATTTAAATCTGGTGTTAATGATCGCAAAGAGAGAGCTAGTGGTTTCAACCACTTCATAATAATTAAGAGTTAACACATTTATAAATTCACTGTATCTTACTTAAATATTTGATGAAGTCACTGAAGTGACTATACTTCGTTTGTTTATCTTTACCACCAACTGAAGTTGGTGGTTATTAAGATTGTGTTTGGCAGTAAATTCAACGATGCTACATTCGCGATTAATTTCGGGGTGATGCCGATAATATTTATACTTGACAATTAAGGAAGGCGATATTTAGAAAAATTGAAATGGTTTCAGGAGTAAAATATGCGAAAGCTTATCTTGGTATTATTACTTATTATGCTGATGGGACTAAGGTCAGAATCACCACTGTTGCGTGATAATCCACAGCGAGGGCATTATTTGTCGAAGCAGGAAATCGAGATTCCAGCTTCAAGAGACTTTTATCAAACCGACCCTCCTGCCTCTGCCCGGAACATTGCGGAATTTGAGCCTATGGAAGGAGTTTTGATCCGCTACCCCTTTGGCATCAGCTACAGCCTGATTGCCAGCTTCTCTCAGGAAGATAAAGTGGTTACCATAGTCTCCAGCACTGCAGCTCAGAATACTGTAACTGCCAGTTATAACAGCAATGGCGTTAATCTGGCAAACTGCGAATTCTTGATTGCACCATCTGACAGCTACTGGTGTCGGGATTATGGACCCTGGTATATCTATGACGGCAGTGAAATAGCAATTGTGAATTTTATCTATAACAGACCGCGTCCAAATGATAATGATATTCCCATAGAAGTAGCAGATTTTTTGAATATTCCGCTTTACGGCATGCCGCTGGAGCAAACCGGTGGAAATTATATGACTGATGGCTATGGGATTTCCGCTGCTACAGATCTGGTAATCTATGAAAATCCTGATCTCACTACCCAGGAAATCAATACACTGATGTCTGATTATCTGGGTATAAATAATTATCATATCCTGCCTGACCCTAATAATACCTATATTGACCATATAGACTGCTGGGGCAAATTTCTGGCAGTTGACAAAGTATTGATTAGAGAAGTGCCTGCCAGTCATGCCCAATATGATGAGATAGAAGAAACAGCAGATTATTTTGCATCTCAGAACTGTTCCTGGGGCTATCCTTATGAAGTTTACCGGGTTTACACACCCAGTGATCAACCCTATACAAATTCTCTAATACTTAATAAGCGTGTATTTGTTCCCATCACAGGCAGCAATTGGGATGATGAAGCTCTGGAAGTATATGAAACTGCTCTACCGGGCTATGAAATCGCCGGATTCACCGGAAGCTGGGTGAGTACAGACGCCCTGCACTGCCGCACGAAAGGCATAGCCGACCGCAATATGCTGCACGTGGAGCATCTGCCTTACTGGCAGGAGCAGTCCGGAGGAATAGAACTTGATTTCAGTGCTCAGATTAAGGCATATAGTCAGGTAGCTCTATTGGCAGATTCCATATATATCGGCTGGAGAATACAGGGTGAAGCATGGAATTTTGAGCCCATGACAAATAATGGTTCCGGAAACTGGGAATCAAGTCTGGTGCTGCCGAACACAGAAGGGATATTTCAGTATTACCTTCATGCTGCGGATGTGGAAGGCAATCAGATCGACCATCCGCTCGCTGGTGAATATGATCCGCATCAGTTTGCCATTCTGCAGGCAATTGCTTATGGCGACCTGGACGAAAATGGCAGTGTGGAATCTTTTGATGCTGCTCTGCTGCTGCAATATGTGGTTGGTCTTGACCCTTTACCGGAGCTTGATCCACTGCCCTGGGACGCAGCCAGGATAATTGCAGCAGATGTGGATGGCAGCCAGGAACTGGACAGCTATGATGTATCGCTGATACTGCAGTATTTCGTGGGTATCATTGAGCAGTTTCCGGTTGAGCGATGATAGAGCAAGATTTCTATTGACAGTATTAAAAGAAATATAAGTCTTTATTACAGGAGTTAAAAAATATGAAAAAAGTAGTGTTTATCGCAGGATTATTGCTGATAGCCAGTCTTCTGGCTGCTGATATTCGAGACATTTCCATTGATGGCGGAAACTATACTGCCACGGTGGGAGATACTATCCGTATTTATGTAAATGCTAATGATATAACAGAAGACATGCGGGTGATCGCCTTTCAATTCGATGCTTATTACGATAGTGAAATACTGCAATACATCAATCATAAACCGGGAGATCTCTTTGAAAATGCCATGCTGATGGCTAATGGACAAGAAGCTGGTCTCATTAAAGTAGCCTGCAGTCACTACCAGCCCCAAAAAGGCAATGGAACTCTGGTAGAATTGATCTTTATCGCCAAAACCATAGGTGATACTCACCTGCAGTTTGATAAATTTAAAATGAACTCGGATATAATGACACAGGTTTATGACGCAGCTATCAAAGTGCTGCCTCCCAATACAAAAAAATAAATCAGGAAAGAACTATGAAAAAAATTATAATTATCTCACTGCTGTTAATCGCATTTAGTATGTTTGCAGATCTGGAAGACGCTGCGATCATCGTTTCTTCTGGTAACGTTAACGCCGGAGAAAGTATATCTATTGATATTGCAACTTCTGAACTGATCGAGGACTATGACGTTATCAGTTTTCAATTTGAAATGAATTATGATCCGAATACTATTACCTATAATGATTTTGACGAAGGTGACATCTTCACAGATGGTATGCTGCTGGTGAATGAAACTGAGCCTGGAAACCTGATAGCTGCCTACAGTCATTACGAAGCACAGACCGGAACAGGGGTTATTATAAGATTAACTTTTACAGGGATATCCGGCAATTCTGATCTTGATATTCACGATTTTAAATTTAATGCCACTCCCATCAACAACACTACAGATGGCAGCATCACAGTCAATGGTCAGAACCTGCTGCCTTTAGCAGATGCAGGTGCTGATATTGCTGTCGATGAAGAAACTGCAGCAAATCTGGATGGCAGCAATTCCTATGATCCTGAAGGTAATAATCTCACCTATCTCTGGACAGCTCCGGCTGAAATAATCCTTAGTGATCCCACTTCTGCCACCCCATCTTTCACAGCTCCCACAGTAACCGAAGACACTGAATATATTATCTCTCTCATTGTTAATGACGGCATCCATAATTCGCTGCCTGATGAGATCGTGGTCACAGTTATCAATGTAAATGCTCTGGATAATGTTCCGACTCATATCACAGAAGTGGGGATCCACAGCATCAGTCCTAATCCATTTAATCCCAGCACGACCATAAACTTCCTGGTTCCCTGCGATGAGACCAGCGTGGAAGTGAATGTTTATTCAGTCAAAGGTCAGCTTGTGAAGGGCTTTCATTTGAGCGGTTTAGTGCCAAATTCACTATCACGAGTAACCTGGCAGGGAACAGATGAGCGGGGCAATGCAGTAGCTAGCGGAGTTTATTTTTGTCAGATAAAAGGTGCATCCAGCAAGGCATACAGCAGAATGCTGCTGCTCAAATGAAAAAAATACAGGCTGCTTCGGCAGCCTTTTTTTTATGAAAGATAAAAAAGTCATATTGGGAGATAACATCAAAGAAATCTCTGGTTTTCAGCAGCATAAGAGGTTGAAAAGGCCGCTATTGGGAGCTAATATTGCTGCCGGATTTCCCTCTCCAGCCCAGGACTATATAGAAAAGACAATTGATCTTAATGAGCAATTGATCTCGCATCCGGTTGCTACTTTCTTTATACGTGTAGAGGGTGATTCCATGATTGGAGCAGGGATTTTCCCTGATGATGTGCTCATTGTGGATAGAGCTTTGAATGCTGCGGATGGAAATGTGATCGTAGCCGTGCTCAATAGCGAACTTACGGTGAAAAGATTAAAAATTTCTGCTAAATACTGGTCTCTCCACCCTGAGAATCCTGCTTATCCGGAAATTATCATCACAGAAGATACTGATTTCTCGGTCTGGGGAGTGGTTACTTACTGTATTCATAAATTATAGGGAGTGTAATGAGAACTGCATTTTATAAGGTGCGTGCCAGACGCAATCTGGAAGGCAAATGGGAAAGTGCCATAGTAACCGTTCTTCTCGGCTTTCTGGTATTTGCTGCCATCGATGCCATTTTTGGTAAAACATATTTGGATGGTGGGTTCTTTATCCTCTGCCTGCGGCTGGTTTTTCAAGGACCTGTTACCCTGGGCATGATGATGTTCTTTCTGAGCAACAGCCGAAATTCCAATCCTCAGGTTTCGCTCCTCTTCAAAGGCTTTGATAACTGGATAAATGCTTTTCTCACAATTTTACTATCAGTGATGATAATTGCTTTCTGGTCAATCTTTCTGCTGGTGCCTGGCATTATAGCCGCACTTAGTTACAGTATGTCTTTTTATATTCTGGCAGATAATCCGGAATCCAAACCTTTAGAAGCTCTTAGACGCAGCAAACTGATGATGAAAGGTCATAAAACAGAGCTTTTCAAACTACAACTCAGCTTTATCGGCTGGCTTTTCCTGAGCCTTATTACCTGTGGTATCCTCTTTATTTTCTACGTAGGACCCCTTTACTTTGCTACGATCACAGAATTCTACGAATCGCTGCAGGAAATTTCTGATTATTGATCATGTGCGGTAATTTTGCTCTCTACAGTTCAGTGCAGGCGATCAAGGATTACCATAAACTGTTGCAGGATTTAGGCGAAATTCCTCCTGATAAAAATATCCGTCCCTCGCAGCAGGTTCCGGTGATCGTAATCAAACAAGGCAGAAAGTATCTAGGTTTTGTCCGTTGGGGTCTTATCCCCTTTTGGGCAAAAGATGATAAAATAGGATATAAATTATTCAATGCCAGAGCAGAGACAATTGACGTGAAACCCAGCTTCCGGGCAGGTTTTAAATCCAGACGCTGCCTCATCCCGGCGAATGGTTTCTTTGAATGGCGCAAACCGGATAAAACTAAATTCTATTTTGAATTGAAAAGCAGAGAGCTCTTCTCTTTTGCAGGCATCTGGGAGAAATGGACAAATCCCCAGGGAGAGATCATTCCCACCTGCACAATTATCACCTGCCAGTCCAATGAAATAGTGGCACCAGTGCATGAGAGAATGCCCGTGATCCTGAAAAAGGAAGATGAACAGATCTGGCTGAATAGTGAAGATATTATTGCCCTGAAAAACTTACTGGTACCTTATCCTGCGTCAGATATGAAGATAATTGGGAAATAATTATTCTATAGCATAGACAAAGAAGCGATAATAGTTGAAGGGATTCTTTTCACGATATACTTCTCTTAACCCTTTGTCTGCAGCATTGGTAACTTTCGCAGTACTGAAAAGGTAATCTACCCCTAACTCTTTTAGTTTAAAAGTATTCAGTTCACAGGTGATGTCTTTTACATTACTTCTCAGGTATTTCTGATCCAGCATCTCGATAAATATCTGATCATCAAAGAGGTATAATTGTGAACCCCATCTTTTCATGTATAGCTTTAATCTCGGGTTTTTATCCATTTCACCTTCCAGAATGTCCAGAAAGGTCTGCTTGAGATGCAGTGGATACATGGGACAATAAGCTCCCAGTGTTTTAAAACCATTAAAATTTGCTACAGCCGGCTGGAATCCCACACAGCCGATACGGGTTTCTGATTTGGAAAATCCCGGTTCGTACTCACTGAGATAATTTGAAATTTCATCGAACTGGTTTTCTGAAACTACCTGATGGTAAGTAGGCAGTTCTGTCCAGGTCTTATTACTGGAATAATAATAATTTATTGTGATTTGAGCAATCAGAATAAAAAGGGCAATGATCAGGATGACCTTTTTCCTGCTGTAATTTTGATAAAAAAAGGTGATAACTGTACCGGCAAGTAGATACCAAACCGGTGGATTCAAGAAAAATAACCGGGAATAATCAAAGCCGAATTGTAATTTAGTGTACCACTGATTAACCGGTTCAAAACGATAAAGCGAAAATAACAGCGCACTTAGTATAATGAATCCGAGTAGTTGGATTGTTAGTTTACGAAGAAAAAAAGAGCGATTGCGGATAATTAGATAACCGGAAATTATTGCCACAGGCAGCAGAAGATATTGATGCAAAGAGGGAGCATGTTTATGTGACGTGACAAAGTAATTCACAAACAGGTCTTTCCAGACATCTGCCAGATTTTTAGATAATATCTGAATTTCTGACCTGTTGGTGGGAATTTTATAATAAAAAGCGATCAGAAAATAAGGATAATTTGTGATTAGATAAATTACGGTCATCAGAAGTAGTGGCGGGATCAGTCTTTTATAGCTCAAGCCGCAACACAATCTGATCACGATGAGAAAACTGAGAATTGCCAGCACAAAAATTCCCGTCAGAAAAAATCCTGAATAAGCAATATAAACCAATAGAAAAATATAGGAGAGCAGAACTTGTCTTTTGTGATAAATATTCAGCAGTATCAAACCCACTAACGGCAATCCCGAAACCGACAAGCCTCCCTGAGGCCAAAAGGGCAGATATATATATGCAATAGAGATCAAGGCGGGAAACATTCTGGGAATTCCCTTCATAAGATATCGATTTAAAAGCAGATAGAATCCCAGAAATGCCAGCAACCTGTAAACGAACTCATTAAGTACATAACCCCGGAAAAAGCCCAGCAGCCAGAAAAGTTTAGGCACAGATATTACTGCCAGCCTGAAAACGGGTTCCATTCCCGGAAGATAGTATTCCTCCATCTGGTCATTCAGAAAAAAATGCCCCTGGAACCTGCCATCAAAATGCCCCAGATAACTCATCTGGTCAAGATTATCGAATTGGGGAATAAAAACATTTTCACCCTTAATGAAATAGGGCAGGAAATAGAAAATAAATAACAATACAATCAGCCAGAGTATGACTTTCGGGTTATCGAGAACTTTCCAGAACCTGGTTTGCGAAAATTCTTCTCTACTATTTGCACTCATGATTTCTCCCTGAAGTAAAGGCATCTGCCAATGCCTGGCAAATTTCATTTATATCATTCAAACACAGATTATGATGCATCGGTAATCTTAAAATAGTTTCTGCCACTTTTTCTGTTGCCGGAAGCTTGAGATTTTTATATAATCCCTGCCAATAGGGCGCTTTATGCAGAGGCTGATAATGAAATGCAGATTGAATGCCTTTTTGATGTAATTTATCAATAATATATTGTCTGTGCTGCTCGCTTTCTGTTAGTATTGAAAAGCAATGCCCGTTTGAATAACAGTTTTCATCAATCAGCGGAAGAGAGCGTTCCGGCAGGATACCCTTGAGGTTTTGCAAATATCCTTTGAGTAATGACTGGCGATAGAAATTTACTTCTCCCAATTTTATAATCTGGGCAAATAGAAAAGCTGCCTGAAATTCACTAAGATAATAATTTGAGCCATTAAGATGCCAGGTCCAGGTATTTATTCTGCCTTCATTAAAATCTTTCCGATCCGTTCCCCGGTCTCTGATCTTTTGCGCTGGTTGCAAAAATTTTGGTGTATTAATAATGAGAGCGCCCCCTTCACCACAATGAATATTTTTGGTTTGATGAAAACTGATAATTGCCAGATCACCAAAAGACCCTAAGGGCTGGTTCTGATAGTCAGCTCCAATACCCGAGGCATTATCCTCAATCAGGATCAATGAGTGATGAGTGCAAATTTCTTTGATTTTGTCTATATTATCAGTCATTCCAGCGTAATTGACCGCAATTACAGCTTTCGTTTTGCGGGTGATCAGGCTTTCCAGTGCTTCTTCATCAAGATTCCTTGTTAAAGTTTTTATCTCACACCAGATAAGATTTGCCTTACGTAGAGCAAATGCGGATGCTGTTCCCACATGAGTGAAAGAGGGTAGGATTATTTCATCTCCTGGCTGAATATCAAGCAGCTCAGCAGCAATAGATAGTGCTGAGCTCCCCGAAGATGTCAATAGCACTTTTTTTGCCTGAAACTGATTAGCAAGCAATGTCTCACAAATTTTAGTAAATTCACCATTCCCGCAGAAATAACCACCCCTAATCACCTGATTAAGGTTTTCCTGCTCTGTCCCAATTATAAGAGGTTCATTAAACACTATCATTAGTGATTTCCCCAGATATTGTTTCCACTTTTATCTCCCTGATGAAATAAAAGGTCAAGAATAGAAACCTGCGAAAGAAATTTACCCCAGACCTGTTCATATTCAGGATATGTCGGATATTTGAAATATTCTACATTTATTCCTGCCTGCCGGTAGATATCTTCCTGCAGATATGCCTTTGCTGAAGGTCCTGTGATATAGATATCCGCACCCAGAGCTTCCACTATATCCCTTAGCCTCCTGCTTTTATTATCAGAGGTAGAAAACTGCCGGTCATCATAAAACCTGGTCTTTATACCCAATAATTGAGATATTTCTCTGATTAGAGTCTGATTAAGATCGGACAGATATTTCCAGCGCCGGGAATACAATTCTTCCAGCAAGGGGAAATATTCCTCAAAATAGGGACATTTACCATAAAATTGTTTTAAAGTCTTCAGATGATTTTTCTGCCAGCGGAAGTCTGCTATGACTGCTTGATTTATTGGCGTGTTTCCTGATGCATGTACGGGTATAGTCAACCAGACAACTCCTTCGGGAGTTTTAATTAGATTGCGGTTTCGCCAGTCTCTTCTGGTGTATTTCACTGAGTCCAGAAAGACAAAATGATCCACTGACTGGATGATATGAAAATATCCTTTCCAGGGCAGGTAATTAGACTGAATGATTCCCACACGGCTCATAAAGCTTTTCTGATAAACCTTGCCGGATTGCCAGCCCAGATATCCTGCTCGCAAATATCATTCAATAACACTGAGCCCATACCAAGAGTAGAGTTTTTTTTCAGGGTCAAATGCTCTCTCACAGTGGCATTTAGCCCTATATGAACTCCTTCCTCAAGCGTCACGTGAGAACTAAGGCAGCTTTGAGCTGCCAGATGACAATGCGATCCCAGCACAGTATTGTGGCCTATTGTGGCATGCACCATCAAAAGACAGCAATCACCAATCACAGCTTCTGCTGAGACAGAGACCTGGGGCATGATTATAACACCTTGTCCAATCCTGGCAGAGGGAGCTACATAAGCCAGTGGATGGATAAAAGTAAGCATAGAATCCTCTGATATTTTCAAATTTCTAAATAATTCAATCCGCTGCTTTTGCCCGTCTATACGGTATATAGCGTACACAAATCTGCAATCCTGCTTGAGATAAAACTGCACGTCAGCTAAACTGCCCAGTACTGGATAACCAGCAATCAGGTCTCCCTTATTCATCCTGTCATTCAAAAAGCCATAAATCCGGGCACTGGTGCTGCCACGCAAATGAGCATCAGTAATAGCGTCCGCAATAACACTGCCATTGCCTTCACCGCCAATGATTATAATATTATCTTTCAATCTGCTTTTCCCCGTAAATCTCTTCTATTGAAAATTCTGGTACAAAATCCCCATTCTGCCTCATAAGGGGCAGACGACAATAAGGAAATATGCGACACTGAGCCAAATGCAACATTTTTCTCAGATTATAATTACTTTTCTGCAATCTTTTATCATCACGAGATAGAAACATTGTCGTCCAGGAATATCCCCTGGCATGAATATAGCTGAGCACTGTTCCGGGAGTCTGCAAAGCGTCTTCCAGATGATCAATACACTTATGCTTCATGATCCGGAACACCCCGGAGCCATAGGGAAATCTCAATTTCGTCAATAAAACAGTGAAAATATAAAAAGCTAAAGAACACAAATTCCGCCATAAGGGCATGTTTGCATTCCTTCTGGTCACGATAATCATATCTTCCTTCACCTTCATGATCTCGTGATAGAGCAAAATGATATCTTCTGGCATATCCTGCAGATCTGAATCCATTACCACAATGTAATTGCCCTCTGCTTTCAAAAGACCTGCTGCTATTGCATTTGACTGTCCATAGTTTTTCGCCAGTTTGATGATCATCACTGCCGGATTCTCTTCTTGAAGCTCTCTCATCAATGATAGTGAAGAATCTGTAGAACCATCATCTACCAAAATTATCTGATAGGGGTTATTCAATACCTGCAGTATATTCTCTGTTCTTAAGATATATTCAAAGATGGTATCAACACCATTTAACACAGGAGCTACTACTGATATTTCAATACCGGCTGTCATGCTTTTTTCCCCCCGGAGGTGAAATATGGACCGTAAGACTGTAAGCTCCCCCGATCAATGCCGGAATACCGGTTTGAATAAAGAAATTCAGTAGTGAAATTGATATCAGTGAGCTAACCGGAACACCCAGTTGCTGATAGAAATAAAGGAACGCACCTTCCCGTATTCCAAAACCACTAACAGTAATCGGTATCAGCGAGATCACCTGAATAACCGGGATCAGGCAAAGATGATTAATTACAGGCAGATCATAACCCATCAAACGGAACAGGCAAAATACGATAAAATATCCTGTCAACTGAACCATTAGGACAAATAGACCTGCCAATACAAGCTTCCCTTTGTGCGCATTCTTCCAGGAAAGTAAAAGCATCTGCCCAAAACGCTGCACCCGTTGGAATAGATTCTTTCCCTCTGCCGGCTTTTTCAATTGCGGCATCAGAGCAATTATCGCTACCAGACCAAGCATGATCAAAAGCAAAGCGCCCAGTATTATCCGCAATCTGGCTGCCTGAGGATGATCCAGGAAGAATCCCGCTATCAGAGAAGTAGTCAAAAGGATCAATATCCCAAAATATTTTTCCAGAACAATGGAACCTATCGTTTTCTCTTTGATCTCTGGATATCTTCGTGCTGCCAGAGCCATTCTGATAAAGGCAAAACCATCCGAAGAAGGCAGCATCACTCCCCAGAATATCGATAAAAAATTGATCTTGATCAGCTCGATTACATCTATTGTTACATTAACCGCTTTAAGAAAAATCCGCCAGCGCCAGCCAGCTATCAACGGTGTTAGTATTGCCGAGCTTATAATGCAGGGCAGCAGCCAGAAAGGTGCTTTAACATCTGATCTGAGTGATTTAAGTGAATATCCCCAGTGAATAACCAGATAGGAAAGCAGTAGTATCGTAACTGCAAGTTGCACCAGTTTCAGGATTTTTTTTCTACCAGTCACCCCAATATCTCCCACATCCTCTTCAAAGAGTTTAGAGACTTTTCAGCCATTTTTCCTTCAAGATTTACTTCATACTGCTCTTCTGCCAGAGCCTGGGCAACCAGCTTAAGATTGATCAGTTTCATATCTTCACAGATCATCCGCGAGCTCAGGGGAACCAGGCTCTTTTGAGGATAACGCTTCAGTAACTGGTCATATAAACCTGTCTCTGTACCCAGTATCACCCTGTCGTGCTTTGATGCATAATCGATCATCTGACTGGTGGACAAAACTTCGTCTGCCAGTTTGCATACTTCCAATCCACATTCCGGATGTACCAGCAGCGAGAAATCAGGATATTGTACCTTCACCTGCTTTGCCTCATCAAGACTTATCTGATGGTGCACATAGCAATTACTATTGAGCATGACCAGTTTTCTGCCCGTCTGGTATTCCACCCACTTTCCGATATTACTGTCAGGTATGAAAATTATCTGCTTCTCTTCCGGGATTGCCTGCACTATCTTCACACAATTGGCGGATGTGCAGGTAACTGTGCTTTCAGCCCGTAATTCTATAGCCGAATTCACATAACACACCACTTCCGCTTGCGGATATTTCCTCTTTAGCTCCTTTAATTCCTCGACATTATTAAGATTTGCCAATCGGCAATCCGCATAGGGATGAGCCATGAAAACTTTCTTATCAGGATTAAGTAGTTTCGCTGATTCTCCCATTATCTTTATACTGGCAACCAGTACTTTTTCTGCAGCCGATTCCGCTGCCTTTAATGCCATTTGCAGGGAATCGCCCACATAATCAGCAATTTCCTGTACCTCAGTATCCACATAGTTGTGCGCAATAATAAAATAGTTCTTCTTCCGCTTCAGCGAAAGTATCTTTTCTTTTAATCCGGCGATCTCAGTTTGATCCAAATGATACACTATAACTCCTTATAATTAATGATTGGTAATTTTTGAAATAATGAAGGGTGTTTTGCCACCAGCAGTTTTCTCAAGCTGGGTTACTTTCTCAAAATCCAGCTTCATGGCACTGCCTGTCCGCTTCCGCAGTCCTGATTCCAAAGCTTCCTGCGATTTATCATCATAGCTCTCATCGACTATTATTCGCACCAGAAGGTGATCTATTGCTCTTTGAACACACTGAGACATGATCACTCCCTTTGCCTGATCCACAGAATGTGACATCACTGCTCCCAGGATTCTCCCATCAGGTGTCTGGATAGCATCACATTCCTTACCAAATATCTCATCCACTCTTCTGAAAGCTCTGCCACAAGAACATGCTGCTTCAGAAGGCTGCACTGCATCACGTGTATTATAACGGATCAATGGCATCATATAATTATAATAACTTGTACCCGCCAGCATTCCTTTTCCCTCCACCCACTGACCCTCATCGTCCACTATTTCCATATAAGCAAAATCTTCTATTAAATGCAGTCTGCCTTCCTGGCATTGTGAGATCATGGCACTGCATTCGTGCATGGAATGAAAATCAAAAACCGGACAGCCATAATACTCACTGAGCATTTTGCGTCTTTCAGCCGATAGTTTCTCTCCATAAGTGATTATCCTTTGGGGAGAAGGTATTTTTCTGCCGGCTTCAGCAGCATATCTGCCGATCATCAAAATATCAAAGGGAAATCCGATTACAGTTTTCACAGGTTTTTTAATTATTACTTCCGCCAGTCTCAAGGCTGAATCTCTGCTTAGCCTGTTGGAATCAAAGCGGATAACATTATAAAACTTATCAGATTGAAAATCCACATCTTTAAAATAATAACTCTGCACCATCAGCGTCCGCTGACGCAGACGATATCCTGCCCAGAAGAAACTGCGCAATAGAGCTGCAATCTTATTTGCCTGCACAGAATTATTCAAGGCAAAATGCAGAGGAGTCCCCGTAGAACCGCTGGTTGAATCCCAGATAATATTCTTGCTATGGGCTTCATCAGACAAAAATTCCTCTTTTCTTGTCCGTACAGTCTCTTTATCCAGAAGCGGAATTTTAACCATGTCTTCAATCCCTCTGAATTTATCCGCTTCAAAATTTATCTCCCTGAACAAGTTTCGATAATACGGCACATGTTTATCGGCATAACTTATCAGCAGCTTAAGACGTTCATTCTGCCAGCTTCGCAGCTTCTCAGCATTCCAGTACTGTGACCGACTATAGAACAGGTGCCTGGCTAATACTTGCAGCGGCAGTTGATATATTGATTTTTCCACATTTCACTCTCTGCATCTTTCCCAGTTTTCAATTATTTTACTGCGATTCAGGATATATTTTGCCTTTTTCAGCATTGGCGGTCCAATAAATCGATTATTGATCAATGCCACCCCCCTTTCCTCTGTCTGGGCAATTTCAGTAAGCCGGATGATCTCCTGCGCTTCTTCAACTTCTGCCTTGGAAGGTGTAAAATACCGGTGTACCAGTTCTATCTCTTTAGGATGCAAAACCAGCATCCCTTCAAATCCCAGATTCTTAGCCAGTTCAAGATTGCTTTCCAGATCTTCCAGATCATGAACATTCACATGAACAGTATCTATCGGGATTATTGAATTTGCCCGTGCTGTGATCGCTATCTGAGCTCGAGGATAAAAAAGACTGTCTCCTCTCCGGTCATGTATACCCCGCAGGTCTGTGATAAAATCCTCACACCCGAAAGCAATAGCTATGATCCGCCCGGATGCCTGACAAATATCATCCAGATGCACCAATCCGGAACAGGTCTCTATTATCGGAATCAGCTTCAGGGTATTGGCTTTCAGGTTGTTTTCCCGCTCAGCTTCCAGAAGCAGACTGTCAATAAAACGAATATCATCTCCGTCAAATGCTTTAGGAAACATAAATCCCGTGACTCCTGATTTGCTGAATATTCGCACTTCTTCCCGAATTAATTCACTCTCCCGGTCATTTATCCTGATAAATATTAAATAATGTTGAAATATCCCTTCTTTGATCAGTTGACTACATAAAATCCTGGCTTTGACCTTGTTTGACACAGGAACTACCGAATCCTCAAGATCAAGGATTATGGCATCTGCCTTTGTAGTAGATGCTTTGCGTAAAAGCTTTTCCCGATGCCCAGGCACAAATAGCAGCGAACGCAGGACAAAATTATTCACTGCTCACTCCCACTGGGATCAGAACATTCCTGATGAAGGTCAGCACAAGCTGGTTCTTTTGATTATAAGCAGAAGTTTGTACACGCACTATTCCCCGGTCAGGTTTTGATCTTGATCTTCTCACATTCAGTATCTCAGTCTCAGCCCTGATTGTGTCTCCAATAAATACCGGCGCAGCATGCTGAATACTTTCATAATCAAGATTAGCTATCGCTTTTCCGCTGATATCTCTCACAGTTAATCCCACCACCAGCGAAAATACCAGGGTACCCACTACAACCCGCCTGCCGAATTCCGTGCCCTCAGCATATGTCTGGTCCAGGTGCAGGGGGTGATGATTCATCGTTAATAGACAGAATAAATTATTATCACTCTCCGTGATCGTCTTTGCTGGCTCATGCTTTATCATTTCTCCTGCTTGAAATCCTTCCAGATATCTGCCATATGCTGATCCCATATCCATCTCCTTCCTCCCTAAATGATAATTTTCCCTTAGTTACACCCAGTGATAATCTGCAGACTTTTTAATTACGAGTTTTCTTTTTTATTTGTCAAGTAGAAAAATTTTCCTCCAACTATAACCTCCAAATGGTTGAAAACCTTTGGAAGGGTTGATCAGTAACCACCACAAAACAATCCGTCATCTGTTCCGCATCATCTGACCTATTCACGAAATTCACCTGAATGTACAATTATTTCTGATTGTTCTGTTTCCTGCTCTACTGCCGGTTCCTGCCCTTCAGCATATGAAACAACATATCCTGCTGTTAATATTATTACTTTTTATATAATTTCTTAACTCACTTATCAATTGTCAACCTTAAATATATTTAATCAGGCATCCCCCCGGAATTAATCGGATAGGCAGCATCGCATAATTTTCTTCCATACACTAATCTCATTAACCACCAACTTCAGTTGGTGGTTAAGATAAACAAACGAAGTATAGTCACTTCAGTGACTTCATCATATATTT
>JAIPGP010000115.1 GCA_021735645.1 Candidatus Cloacimonadota bacterium | reverse complement strand
GAGACTATTAGTAGTGAAGTAATAGCTTGGGTAAAATCAAGGAATGATAAAAAGTGTTATATAAATTGGCATTTCACAACAGCGGACTCCAGAATCAAGTTGAAGAGATTATATCCGTCAATTGTGCCTTGACAAGACAGTAGTAGGGATCAATCCTGGAGATGCTGCTCGGGTTCCCTGGCAGACTTGGAGATATTATAGAGCAGATGTCGATAGAAATGGCTATCTGGAAGCTTATGATGCTGCCCTGATCCTTCAGTATTATTTAGAGATAATTAACTCTTTTCCCAGTCAATAAAATAACTGCATTTAGACAAAAAAATAACCGGAAGGGGAATATCCCACTTCCGGTTGTTATCGTGTGATATCTAATTAGATCATTCTCATTTTGAAAAGATCCAGAATTGTATTATATGTGATACTGGGTCTCATAGCAATAGCAGCTTTCACATCATCAGGTTTATAATAACCACCCAGTTCCACAGGATTACCCTGGATATCAGTAAATTCTTGTACGATCTTAGCTTCATATTTAACAAGTTTATTAGCTAGAGTACTGAATCTCTTTTTAAGGTCAATATCTTCGTCTTGAGCTGCCAGAGCTTGGGCCCAATACATGGTAAGATAGAAATGACTCCCCCGGTTATCCAGTTCTTTCACATTCCTGGAAGGAGATTTTTTTTCATTAAGGAATTTCTCTGTTGCCTGATCCAGTGTTACGGAAAGTGTGTGAGCTTTTGTGTTACCGGTTCTCAAACTCAAGTGTTCAAAGGAAGCAGCCAGAGCCAGAAATTCACCGAGTGAATCCCATCTGTGATGACCCTCACTCATAAACTGCTGAACATGTTTGGGAGCTGATCCGCCAGCACCTGTTTCAAATAATCCGCCACCGCTCATAAGTGGAACAATGGAGAGCATCTTAGCACTAGTACCAACTTCCAAAATCGGGAAAAGGTCAGTAAGGTAATCTCTCAGCACATTTCCGGTAACCGAGATCGTATCTTTTCCTTCTTTCATTCTCTCCATGGAAAACATAGTTGCGTCAACAGGATTCATGATGTGTATCTCAAGCCCATCGGTGTTATGATCTTTGAGGTATTTCTCAACTTTCTTGATCAATTCTATGTCATGTGCTCGTCTATTACAAAGCCAGAATACCGCCGGAGCACCTGTTTTGGAAGCTCTATCCACAGCAAGTTTCACCCAGTCCTGAATAGGAAGGTCTTTCACCTGGCACATGCGCCAGATATCACCTTTTTCCACGTTATGAGTAAGCAGCTTTTCTCCGGATTCAGCTATAACAACTATCTTACCATCACCGGGACAGAGAAATGTTTTGTCATGTGATCCGTATTCTTCTGCTTTCTGAGCCATCAGGCCCACATTAGGAACGTTACCCATAGTTGTTGGATCAAAAGCTCCATTCTTTTTACAGAATTCGACTACTGCCTGATAGACACCTGCATAGCTGCCGTCTGGGATAGTGAACTTTGTATCATGCAATTTACCGTCAGGTCCCCACATTTTACCGGAATTCCTGAAAGCTGCCGGCATGGAAGCATCAATAATCACATCACTTGGTACATGCAGATTGGTGATGCCTTTATCGGAATTAACCATGGCAAGTTTTGGCCTTTTAGCATAAGTTGCTTCAATATCAGCCTTGATCTCTTCCTGTTTCCCTTCAGTAAGAAATTTGATCTTATTATAAAGATCTCCCAGACCATTACTGGGATCTACTCCTATCCGCGAAAATGCATCGGCATGTTTCTCAAATACTTCTTTAAAAAATACTGATACCACATGACCGAAAATAATCGGATCGGAAACCTTCATCATGGTTGCCTTTAGATGCACAGAGAAAAGGAGATCTTCCTCTTTTGCATCTTCAATGTTTTCTTCGATGAACTTTCTGAGGGCTTTGGTGCTCAAAAACGTAGCGTCAATGATCTCACCGTCGATAAGTTTAAGATTATCTTTGAGGACTTTGATTTCTCCACTATGAGGAATAAATTCTATTTTGCAGGCTCCTGCAGTTTCAGGTGTGATAGTCACTGATTTTTCATTGGAAAGCAGATCTCCACTGCTCATAAAAGCAACGTGTGATTTTGAATCCGCTGCCCATTTCCCCATGGAGTGAGGGTTTTTCTTAGCATAATTCTTTACCGGAGGTGGTACTCTGCGATCGGAATTGCCCTCTCTGAGCACCGGATTAACTGCGCTGCCTTTGATCTTGTCAAAAACCTTCTTAATCCTCTTCTCTTCATCTGTTTTAGGCTCTTCCGGATAGTCAGGGATATCATATCCCTGCTCCTGCAGTTCTTTTACAGCTGCTTTTAACTGCGGTAGCGATGCACTGATGCACGGAAGTTTGATAACGTTAGCTTCCGGTTGTTTTACCAGATTGCCAAGTTCATCCAGGTCGTTGGAAAGACGCTGATCTTCGGTTAGTTTTTCCGGAAAATTAGCGATTATCCTGCCAGCCAGTGAAATATCCCTTGTTTCAATCTTGATACCTGCTTCCTGGGCAAAGGTCATGACAGTCGGCAATAGAGAATATGTCGCCAATGCCGGAGCTTCATCAACCATAGTATAAATTATCTTGTTTTCAAATTTATGATCACTCATCATATCTCCTATTTCACTTCTTCCGGCTGATCCGGCACAGCATAAAGAATATCATCCCATGGATGTCTGTAAAGAGGTGTCTTAAGTCGTTTCTGATCAAAATAGTGACCCATGAACCCCATAGTTCTGCCTATGATAAAGAAGGCATTAAAAAAGCCCATCTCGATCATCTCTTTAATCTCTATATCCTGGTAACCCAGACTCTTGAGCAGATCAACGAAGAGTACTCCGATAGTTCCATCAACGTTAAGGATCAAGGTTCCTTTTTTCATTGTAGTCACATCCTGAACTGCAAGAGCATAATCCAGCAGAGGATGTTTGGGGAAATGATCTTTGGCAAAATTCATCATGATCTCACAGCGTTCATCTGGATTATCGATACTGTGTATCCTGTGACCTATTCCCTGGATCATAACATTCTTTTTCTTCATTTCATTAACGAATTCTCGCGGTTCCAGATTATTCTGCAAACCCCAGCTAAAATGATTAGCAGCACCATTCACAGCTCCACCAAAGCGGGGACCTATGGTTACCATACCGCTGATGATAGACTCGATGAGTCCTTTACCGGCTCTTGCAGTAACGATGGTGTTATGAGCACCAGAAACCGCAGGACCATGATCAGCAACTATCTGAATAACCAGTTCAATGAAATCACGGGCATATTGGGGAAGCTTCTTTTTGAACCAGAGCAGTCCCAGCACTCCACCGATACCATAATTTTCTTTTATCACCTGATCGATAGGAACTCCACAGTAATTGTGGATTTCACCTGTTTCATCGCAGATAGTTGATATGAAGTTTGTTGGTTTCCTGACAAGACCTTCTGCCACAGCCTGAGCATAATCCATTGGTACATTAGGGGTAGTAGGTTCGATAATTTCTTCGATCTTTCCTTCAGCTTTCAATTTATCAAAAGTTTCTTTGATCTTCTGATCATAATCTTCAAAAGAATCAGGAACAATTACTCCAGCTTCTCTCAGAGCAGCATTTTTAGCTTTGGCTGTATCTGCTTTGCTATCTGCTTTTGCTCCGGCATGTCCAAACTGAACTCCACCCGGAAGTACTTCAGCACAGGTTCCTGTTACCCACATTACGAGTGGTTTTGTAAGTTTCTTCTCTTTGATGGCATCAATGATCTGATATTCGTCTTTTCCACCAACTTCACCCAGCGCTACCATCATTTTAATATTGGGATTCTGTTCGTAGCGAAGCAGATGATCTATTAGTGTTGTTGCTGGATAAACGTCTCCACCCACAGCATAACCTTCGTAAATACCGTCAGTATTTCTGGAGACAATATTATACCCTTCATTAGAAAGTCCACCGGATACAGATACGAATCCTACGGAACCGGGGCGATATAATTTAGTGTCTTTTATATTCTGGATAGTACCGGCAGCATTTCCTATCTTAAAGCAGCCTGGCTTCAAACCGCCCACTGTTGCCGGTCCAATGATCCATTTACCTCTCTCCCTGGCGATCTTGGCAATTTTTCTTACATCTCTCTGCGGTACACCTTCAGCGATCATAATTATGGTTCTAATATTCTCAGTATCCAGAGCTTCCATAGTTGTTTCAGCACAGGAACGCTCAGAAGAGAAATTTACCATTACATCAACATCAGGATTTGCTAAAATAGCTTCGTCCAGACTGATATAGCGCGGAATACTTATCTCTTTGGTACCAAAGAACAATTTGACATAACCACTACCGGTCGGTGTTATGAATCCAGCTACAGAAGGGGTCTCTCGCTTGCAAAGATAATCAAAATCAAGCATTCTCTGTGCTGCTTTCTGCTGCTGTCCATAAATGAATGCCCGTGAATTTCTATCGAATAGTTCATAACTTTTCATGATTAACCTACCTTCTTATCAAGTGCCAGAGACACGATTTTTGTCATATGAGTTTCAGGTCCGTATACTTCGATCGGTACACCGATCTTTTCTCCCAGGTTCTTCATAATGTTCAATCCCTCTACATAATTAGGCCCACCTCTACGGACAAATATCCTTACATCTGTTTCGATAAGTTTGTCTTTATACTCAGTGATCGCCTGTACTATACCAGTGAATGTTTTGGCAACATCTGTAAAATTAGCAATTCCACCCCCAATGAGTAGAAATTTAGGTCTGCCCTGTGGATCTTTTTTACGTGTCATCAGATCCAATACAGTTTTTGTATAGGCATAGGTAAGTTCTCTGGTGGGATTTCCACTATATTCACCATAGTTAGCTAGTTCTTCATGGTATCCAAGATCTACTACTGTGTCTGCATAGATAACAGAAGCTCCGCCACCGGCAACCAGATTCCAGATTCTGCCGGCGGGATTAAGAATAGTGAGTTTAAGTGAAGCACCTGTTCTTTCATCAAGCTCATCAACTTTTTCTTCTTCAGGAGTTTTTTCCAGACCGAAAGGACTGGGGAATTTCAATTCTCCCCAGTATTCAGCACACTGGAAAGAAGCGTAATCATCTATCTTGGCTACAGCATCCAGAGCAACCGGACTGCCATTTACAAATGTGAAAGGATTCAATTCCAGATATACGAAATGATATTCAACTACCATTTTATATAACGCCATAATAAAGTCAGCCACGATCTCTTTTCTGCTCCCCAGTTCATCGGGCAAAAAGCTTGTTACATCCATATCTTCGATCTCTTTCATGATCGGGATATCAAGTGTGACTACAGTATCCCACACATCTTCTATATTCACTCCGCCTTTAGTGGAAAAGTGGATAGTATCATACTCGCGTGAAGTAGTGATAGCAATGTAATATTCCTCTTCATGAGGTATAAATTTTTCCACCAGAAACTGATTAAGTTCACCTTTTGTCTCACCGGTAGTCTGCTTGATGGTTACTGTCTTATTCATCCTTTCTTTGATCCAGTCCTGTACTTCAGACCAGCTCTTATTTACATATAAAAGATTGTTTAATCCTCTTTTGCCAAAAAGCTGATCAGGTTTTGCGACCAGTTTATCAGTTGTAAGCCAGGGATTCTCTGCAGCAAGCTTAACCAGATCAGTCTCTGCGCCTATAAGTACCTGGCTTGCTTCGAATTTGATCTTGCCATCGGAAAATTTAGGAAGAGCTTTCGCCATCATACGTTTGGCGTCATATTCTCTAATTCCTTTTTGTGCCATTATCTTCTCCTATTTATTATTATTGTTGCTTTCTCATATAAGCAAGTGTTCCACCAGCAATCAGGATTTCTTTCTGTCTGTCTGATAAAATATAAGTCGCTTTAAATTCGAGTCCTTTCGTAAGGTTCTTCACTATCAGGTTCTGATTATTTACCAGTGCTGCTTTGATGTCAGAAATTTCCAGAGCATCACCCTGATCTATTTTATCATAATCATCTTGATCCTTAAAGTTAAGCGGCAGGATTCCGAAATTGATCAAATTGGCATTATGGATCCTTTCCATTGATTTTGCCAAAACTGCCTTTACTCCCATATACATCGGGCACAAAGCTGCATGTTCGCGACTGCTGCCTTGACCGTAAGAAAGTCCTGCTACTATAATGTTATCTCTTCCGCTATCTCTGATCACTTCAGCTCTATCATGGAAAGTGGGATCAATAACTTCGAACAGGAATTCGGAATATTTGGGGACATTAGATCTGTATTTCATTTTTGAACCGGCCGGGATAATATGATCCGTGGTTATCTTATCTTCCACCTTAAGTGTGATTTCACCTGCGATCTTATCTTTCAGTGGTTCAGCTGCTGGAGGATCACCGATATTGGGACCACGAGATATCTCTACGTCTTTTTTATCGTCCCCGGGGAAAATGAACATGGAATCATCAATGTGGAACTTAGCTGGCATTTTAACTTCAGGATATTTGATCCCCAGCTTTTCCAGATCGCGTGGATCAGTGAATTTCCCTGTTATCACTGCTGCTGCTGCTGTTTCCGGACTCACCAGATAGGCATTGGCAGATTTAGTTCCAGACCTGCCAAAGAAATTCCTGTTACTTGTCCTCAGAGAAACAGCTTCGGTTTTGGGTGATTGGCTGTTACCGATGCAGAAACCGCAGGCAGATTCAGCTATTCTGGCACCTGCAGAAACTATGCTGGCAAAACCGCCGTCTTGAATGATATTCTCAATAACCTGCTTAGATCCGGGTGCTACCACAAAACTTACATTGGGGTGCAATTTCTTGCCTTCAAGGATTCGGGCTACTGTCATCATGTCTTTATAAGAAGAGTTTGTGCAACTTCCCAGACATACCTGATCTACATCCATCTCGCCCAGTTCTCTCACTGTGCTGATGTTTCCAGGACTGTGAGGTGTAGCTGCCAATGGAACAAGTTCAGATAGATTGACATCGACAACTCTGTCGTATTCAGCATCTTCATCAGCCAGAAGTTCTGTCCAGTCAGCTTCCCTATCCTGAGCTATCAGGAATTCGCGGGTTATCTCATCGCTTGGGAACACAGAGGTAGTCACGCCGCATTCTGCTCCCATATTGGTAATAGTAGCTCTTTCTGGAACTGAAAGAGTTTTCACACCTGGTCCGCCATATTCAAAAACACAGCCTACATTACCTTTAGTAGTGAATATCTCCAGTACTTTCAGGATAATGTCTTTTGCTGCTACCCAGGGTTGTAGTTTCCCTGTAAGGTTGATCTTAATGATCTTTGGATAAGTCAAATAGAATGGTCCACCTGCCATAGCAACGGCAACATCAAGTCCACCAGCACCAATTGCCATCATTCCCACTCCGCCACCGGTTGGAGTATGTGAGTCTGAACCAAGTAATGTTTTGCCTGGTTTACCGAATCTTTCCAGCTGCACCTGATGGCAGATACCGTTACCGGCTCTGGAATAAACGATCCCGTATTTTTCTGCGACAGTCTGCAGATACTTGTGGTCATCTGCATTTTCAAAACCGATCTGAACTGTGTTATGATCTACATAACTTACCGACAATTCGGTTTTTACTTTAGGAACACCCATAGCTTCAAACTGAAGGTAAGCCATAGTCCCAGTTGCATCTTGAGTAAGTGTCTGATCGATCTTGATACCTACTTCGGACCCTTTTACTGCTTCACCGATAACGATGTGCTGCGCCAGAATCTTTTCAACAATGCTTTTACCCATTCTTAACCTCTTTTATCTTTTTTTCGGAAATTCTTTTTCTTATAATTTATGAACAATAGATATTACTTATATCATCTGTCTCCTGAAAAATTGTATCATCAATATCCCTTTTTCAAATCAATAAACAGATGATTATCTGTTTGACTTTTTAAGGACTTATAAACTTGTCTAAAACTCATCATTACATCGTTGATATCAGTTAATGCTGCCTGATGAGGAGAGATAATTACATTCTTATTCAACCATAACTCAGATTCAGGGGATAATGGTTCCTGCTGAAAAACATCCAGAATTATCTTGCGGCATTTACCTTTCTTCAGAAGCAGATCAATATCCTCTTCCCTTATCACATCTCCCCTACCCACATTGATCAGCAGAATATCAGATAAATTTCTGAAGAAATCCATATTTAACAGCCCTTGCGTTTCTCCAGTTGATGGAAGCACAGAGATCAATGTATCAATTTCAGGAGGTGCTGAGCAAAAATCCTCTAAACTGAAACATTTAGTAAATGGTTCATGCTGCCTGCCATTGGAATTGATCCCAAAAACCTTACATCCCAGCAATGATAAAAGTTCTGCAACCTTGCTGCCCATTTCTCCAGTTCCCAGAACTGCAACTGAAGAATTATACAGTGCCCTGATATTACCCTGCTGCCAAACTTTCTGCTGCTGTTTTGCATAATTGGCAGTGATCTCCTGATAATCTTCCAGCATATAAGCAACACAATATTCAGCAATCCTTTTGCCCAGAAGCCCCACTGTACGTGAAATTATTACTTGAGGATTTAATTTAGGATGATTTATAAAGGGATTTACACCTGCGCTAAATGAATGGATAAATTCAATATGAGAAATATCCAATTCTGCTGATATTGTGAAACAGGCCAGAAAGTTGAATTCATCCAAGACCTTCTGATCGATCTCACCACAATATTCCACAAATATGTCATTCCCATCATATTCGGTATTTACAGCATCCCGAAATTCCTCACCAAGCCTGCCGGTTGTAAGTATCTTGATGGGTTTTTTCATATATAGCTCCCGCATCTGATCTATAAAATTATACATCTGCTATTGCTGGAAATATGA
Source organism: Candidatus Cloacimonadota bacterium (assembly GCA_021735645.1). Classification (GTDB taxonomy): domain Bacteria; phylum Cloacimonadota; class Cloacimonadia; order Cloacimonadales; family TCS61; genus Stygibacter. The sequence continues at coordinate 2,256 of JAIPGP010000115.1, read as the reverse complement.
AAAGAAAAAATATTAAAATGTCGTGTAGAAAAGTTCATATAAATACAGGGTCGCCTCAAACCGGATTTCACGATTTTTGAGTTCACTCTTTACAGGACGGTACACTTTGTGCCGTCCTCTTTTACCCACTTCTATTTTTTTATATTGACCGGTGATCTTACGCGCATTCAGCTTTTTTTTAGCTCTGCGTATACTTTCTACCTGAATACACTCTATCTACTCACACCAAATGTGAGCCTATCATTTTGCCTTTTAGAGCTTTGATTATTTGGGTAGTTTTTTATTAAGTTACCACATAGCCGTCAAGGTAATTTTTTAAATAAAATTGTTTCAGTCAAAATCAAGGTAGTTTTCTATTTATTTATCATTTAACCTCTAATATAACAAAAACAGCCAATCCGGCTTCATTTCCAAGTTCTTTATGTATTCCGAAAAGCGGCTCAAGCTTCTTTGTCAATGCTCAATATATCACATGCACCACTCCCAATAACTTAAAAACATAACTGCATCTAAGTTAGCCGTGCACCGCCGGGTATTTCCAGGTGGGGCGCAGATAACGATCAATACCACTCATTCCCCAAAAAAATATATTTGCGGTAGTAAATCCCCCTGAAATTGATTTCACTGTAGATCACCAAAATTAGCAGGAAGACCATTCTCATTAACCCCCAAATTCATTTGGGCGTTTTGATGTACGAAAGCTGTGTAGTCACTTCAGTGACTTCCATATAAATTATAATGGGCAATGTTTATTCTCTTGACACAATGTCTTTGCATTTCTTTTCATAATAACATCTTTAAAGGTTAGTTATAAAAAAGGAGTTTAGTATTATGCATCAATATCTTGCGCCATTAATCTCATCATTTCAGCAAAATGCCAACCCTGAATATGCTGCCCCCATGCAGAAATACATGAAAAACAGATTTGATTTTCTGGGTATAAAACGCCCTCTTCGAAATGACTTACAAAAGCTGTTTTTCAAAGAATACAATCTGCCTGATATTGCTGAAATCTCCCAAATTATCAATGAACTCTGGGAACTGCCTGAACGGGAATTTCAATATTTTGCTTTAGACCTGCTGGTGAAAATGATCAAGAAATTACCTATAGAATCCATTGAGATTTTCGAAAGAATGATAATAGAGAGATCATGGTGGGATACTGTTGATCTCATTGCAGGAAAACTTGTTTCCATTCATTTCCAAAGATTCCCTGAATTACGTGATAAATACATTGCAAAATGGATGCCAAGCGGTAATATGTGGCTGCAGCGAACCTGCCTTTTATTCCAGCTTCATTACAAAGATCACACGGATGTGATGCTGCTGGGCAGCATTATCATGAGTCTGGCAAAAAGTGATGAATTCTTCATTCAAAAAGCCATTGGCTGGGCTCTTAGGGAATATTCCAAAACAGATGCTCAAGCTGTCATTAATTTTGTAGAGAATAATGAACTCCCAAAACTGAGTAAACAAGAAGCATTGAAATGGTTAAAAAATCAGGGCAAATATTAATACGATAAGGAAAAAATGAAATTTACTTTGATTTTGTCTATTGCGTGTTTGATTCTAATAGGATGTAAAAATACTAAAAATGAAGTAATTGATAAAAGAACAACCAGTTCACGAGCTATAACCCAGATCATAGTAAATAATAGACCGATAGAATTTTGTTACGAACCGCTTCCTGAAAATGAATTACCTTACGGATTACCGAAAGGGGATTTTTCAACCTCGAACTGGCATCTCGAACATGGCAGTATAAGCAAGATGATAGTACCTTCGATATCAAGGATCAGAATAAACTATTATTCAAGCGAATGGGAAAACATAGACTCGGTAAGACAATTTTTAGTTGAAATATTGCAGGACCCCCAATCTAATACTTATGCTGCTCTTGTTTGGGCACAACCATTTTTCCTAAGTATTATGTGTTCCATAAATTACAATAACGGTGCTGAAGGTAGATGGCTTCTAAGTAAGGATCACTGGACATCTAGTATCGAAGATCAATCTGGAAAGATATGGTTTGCCACACACACAAACAATTCCTTTTTTCTTGAAAAAGAAAAACAGGAATAGTGGCTCACTCCTGCCATTTTTTTGTCTAAAATCACCAGTTCAGAACACCTGACCTCAAAGATTTTAGAGTGTCCCCAATTTTACAATAAGCCTTAAATTTGTATCAGGGAATATCGTTTCTGCCTGGTTAATTTCCTCGCATAATTTTTGTATAATTTTGTCGGAAGCTCTATT
>JAIPGP010000114.1 GCA_021735645.1 Candidatus Cloacimonadota bacterium | reverse complement strand
ACATCGCGTATTTCAGATAAAGACTTATCAGCGTTCCGAAAAACCTCTGTTAACGATTGATCTTTAGTGCGTGACATATTACCTCCAGATTTTGAATCTGAAGACAATATAATTGCTTTATATGATTTGTCAAGGTGGAAATTGTATTAATATTAATGTGTAAAATATGATGGTAAGGCAATAAAGTGTTTACGATATGTATTATTTGTTTACTATAATATTGCCAGTGTGTAAGTTGTGAAAAGAATGAATAATGGAGGATGAGATGAGAAGAATACTTTTATTTTCAGTTTTGTGTATTTTAGTAAATCTAAGCGCTAATATTTGCTGGGACGAGGGTGGAAAACTGGTACGTCCGGAAGCAAATCTGAATTATTCAGGGGCAGTAACAACGCTTACGGATGGCAGTTTTATGCTGCTGTGGAGTGATGCCGGTAATGGCGGACAGCAGATGAAGGTGCAGAAAGTGAATGAGAGTGGAGATTGCACTTGGACGGAGCCGCTACTGGCTGTGGACGAGGAATTATATTATCCGAATAGTGAGATGATATGTGAGACCTCGGAAGGAGATGTTGTAGTAGGGTGGTTTGAGCGAAAAAACCCGATGGAAATGCATTTTCAGCGTTTTGATATAGTGGGAAACCGTCTATGGGATGATGGAGGCATAACCATATATCCGGCAGAACTTTATGATAATTCAAGGTGGAAGATGATCAGTAGTGAAGAGGATGGATTATATATTTGCTGGTATGATTACAATTCAGTTTATGGTGTTTATCTTGAGGAAGATGGCAGTATTGGTGAGAACTGGTCAGAAAGTGGAGAAATTCTACTGACAGGGACAATGTATAATAATTTCAAGATGATAGCAGATGGATTTGGCGGGATAATAACGGGCAGCCTGTCTGAGAATGGAAATGAGCTATTGCTGCAAAGATGTGATATCAATGCAAACATGCTTTGGGGTATTAATGGCATCGTAAATGAAGATTTAGGTTCAGAAGATGATTTTGCCTTAATAAACTGGGGAGAAGGTGAATATGCAGTAGTGGTCAGGCAAAATGAACAGTATCTGGCAAATGTGATAGATGCCAGTGGTGATCTGGAATATGCTGAAATGCAACTGGCAGGGGAACTGAGTGAGGGAACAAATGATGAAGGATTTATTGCTGTGCGCACTTCTGATGATAAACTTGGTCTGGTTTGGGATGAGGATCTTGGATTAACCACAAAACTTGTCATGCAGAAATCAGCAATAGGCGGAGGTTTAGAGTGGGAAGACAGTAACTTCATATTTTCCTGTAGTTCATATCAGGTTCGGGATATAAACCTTATTGCCGATAGTGATGGTGGATTGAAGATATTCCTGAAAGGCACTTATGACGAGATAGACAAACTGCTTTTATATTTTCATTATAATAGTGATGGAGATTTAATTTCGGGAGAAGAACCAGTAATTATTGGGAATACATATATTTGTCCCTATGGCAGCAATGAATATAGGATTGGGGTAGCAGAATCAGAAGTAACGGGAATATTCTGGATGGAGTCAAGTGATGATGAAGCTGAAGATGTGATACGGTATCAGTATATAGATCCAGAGGATAATGTATTATTTGACGAGGATGGTGATGAATTGCATAGCGCGTTGTCAGGAACAACTTCTCATTCTCATCTGGAAACAAATGGGGAGAGTTCAGTTATAGTCTGGGAAGATAACCGATTTGAACCAGATCAGATATATCTGCAATTGATCAATGATTATAGTGGTGAAAATGGATTTATAGAATATGGTATTCCTATAACTGACAGAACGGAGAGGGAGCAGAATTTGCAATCAATCTGTTTCAGCAATGACGGAGAAACCTTTTGTACAGTTTTTGAAATGTATATTGATAGTGAAGCGCTTGCCGGTTGTGGAGTACAGGTCATGAATCTGGCAGGAGACCGACTTTTAGGAGATGAAGGGCTAATATTTATAAATGCTGGAGAGAATTGTGATGACGTGTGTGTGGATACTTATGAGGATGGTTTCACAGTTGCCTGGTCAACATCTGGTGAGAACTGGATGGAGCCGGGATACAAATTATATTTCGAGCGGATAATTAATAATGTTCCTATCTGGGATGGAGGTTTGGAAGTTCTACAGTCAGATGACGGGAATATCTTTAATCTTAATCTGGCAGGTGACAAAGTGATCTGGATAAGAGCATCTTTTCCGACAAGTCAATTAATGGTTCAGCGTTTTGATGATAATGGAGTGCCAGCTACGGGCTGGGGAGCAGAGGGATTAGAGATAACTGACAGCAGTATAGGTGAAAATATTAAGGTGATAGAGTATGGAGATGGGGTGCTGGTATTCTGGGAATATAGAGATAGTTGGCTAGGTAGTTATAAAGGACAATATGTAAGTAATGCTGGAGAAATCCTCTGGGAAGATGGCGGACATGAATTTCTGTCTGATAATATGTATCCAGAAGAAGTGCAGATTTATGAAGATGAAATATATATCTTATATACTAATGGGATGACTGGTGAACTTGTGATCGATAAATATGATATGGATTGTAATGCTGTCTGGAGTGAGGAAACCTATATTACGACAGGAACTGGTTGCTACAGTTTAAATATCTGGCAAGGTTTAATGGTAGTTTACTGGACAGATATAGAGAATATTGACCTTTATGCCAAGATATTTAATACCGATGGCAGTCTGGTGGCAGGAGTACCAGAAGATGGCATCATCGTGTGCGGGCACAGCTATCAACAGGATCTGGTTAGTTCAGTGATCGATGAATCAGGAAACAGTATTGCCTTATGGCGTGATAATCGCGGAGCGTTTTTACCGGAACCAGATCCTGCTCTATATATCCAGAGAATGGATTTGACAACATTAGCAGTAAGTGAAGACAACATTGAAGAATCTTATCAGATTCATTTAAGCAATTATCCTAATCCCTTTACGGGCAGTACAACTTTGCTATGTGACCTGCCTCGGGAAGCGAAAGATGCTCAGATCGATATTTATAATATCCGGGGTCAAAAGGTGAGAAGTCTTTCTACTGAAAGAAATGAAGTGGAATGGGATTGCCGTAATGCTGCGGGTAAACTGGTGAGTGCAGGTATTTATCTCTATCAATTATCAGGTGAGGGAATTGGCAGCAAAGTATCGCGGATGATACTAATAAAATAATTAAGCAGTAATTAATAAAAACAAAATCGTTAAACTGATAGCAGTTTATCGATTTTGTTTTTTACAGGAGATAATTATGATTATTATAAAGGCAGTTCTGCATTTTTTGTGCGTTGTGATAGCAGGTCGCAGGTTATTTATAGAAACCGGGAGCAGCAAGGGTTATCTGGCGGGTTTATTTTTGGGACCTTTTGGGATTTTGCTGGTAAATTTTGCTCCGGGGTTACTATTAAAACGCAATGAAAAAAAACGGAATGATAACTGGGATCCCTTAATGGATGAAATCAGTAGTGCACCTGACAGGCTGGATAAGCTGAAACAGCAGAAGATTGGATCAGGATTTCAAGTAAGCAGAATGTATATGCCGATTACTGGGGGTTATTTTATATCGTTGCTGCTGGGGACATTATATTATACTTTTTACGTATTTTTTCCTGTATTATCATTAACTTTTAAAGCTATGGATGTATTTCCAACAGCATCTTCTGAGCTGATCTATACAATTCCTGCGGTTTTGATCTTCTTTATACCCATGGTTATGGGTCTGATGAATTTCAGGACGATGATAATCTGTCCCCGCTGCGGTACTACTCACACAATTTACAGCAGATTGGAAACCTTACTGGGTTACAGATCAGATCCAGATCCCAGAGAAACCGGCTGTAGAGCATGCGATTATCTGCCATCACGTGATCGGGTGATAACTGTGGAATAAATTGCTTGCAAAAAGTAAAATTCTCCTGGTGAAATAGAGTTTAGGAAATCACGTGGTTTTTGAGAGTAAGTTTATAGGCCGGCAGAGATAATATTGCACCAATACCGCTGGCGATAATATCATAAACATCAAATTGGGTGCTGGCACCCCAGAGCGGGACAAATTCTTCAAAAGCTAAAATGGCAAATATCAGAGTGGGGATCAGGTAAAGTAATATATGACGGTATTTATTCAGCTTGATCATCAGGGCATTCAGCATTGCCAGACTGATTATGAAGGCAGCTATAAAATTTGGGAGACAGCCCGTGATAATTCTGCCATATAGCTGATGACTAAAGATTGGTCGCAGGTGATCTTTGTTAATTGAAATAGTAAGGAAAAGAATAGCGAATAAAACAATATTTGTGATCAATAGTTTCTTTCTGGACATAATACCTCCGGTTAATTTTATTCTGCGGGAAACTGGGTGATCATCCCCACTACATATCGGAGTATCAGGGAGGCGTCATAAGCAGTGATATTGCCATCATCATCTACATCCGCCATATCAATTCTCCAGTCTTCCCAGGGGAGAGGTGCTGCTAGAGGATCAATTCCCACCACGTATTGCAGGGCGATTGAGGCATCCATGGATTCTACCAGCCCATTATCATCAATATCACCATAATTATGGAAGCTAAGCTCAGATACGGGATATTTCCAGACCCCACCGGCATTGATGCCTGCCCACAAGTAAGCATCATGTACATATAATGATAGTACGGGAGAACCGGTCAGGTCTGAAGTGATATTCTGCCAGTTATTACCATAATTCTGACTGACCATAATCTCGCCGGAATTAGTACCGGCAAAGAGCAGGGAATCCCCGGCAGCGAGGCAGCGGATATATTGATTTTCCATAGCCTGATACCAGCTTGAACCAAGATCATTAGAAGCAAAGATACCTGCATCAAGAGTGCCAGCAAAAAGATAATTATCAATTACTGCTAAACTGGTAATATTTAAACTGCCCAGTCCATTATTGATCTCAACCCAGCTTGCACCAAGATCATCAGATATGAATACTCCACTATCAGCAGTACCGGCGTAGGCATTTGTGCCGTCATTTGCCAGAGCTGTGATATTTATGCTGCTGATGCCGCTATTGCCATCTATCCAGGTATTTGAGCCAACATACCAGATGAAAACCCCGGCATCACGGCTGCCGGCAAAATACACATCATCAAACCAGGTGAAGGCCTGGATCCAGGCACTGCCCAAGCCATTATTTGAAGTAGAATAATTTACTCCATTATCAGTAGAATAAAAGATGCCCAGCATATCTGTGCCAGCGAGTACATGAGAGCCGTTATAATAAACTGACCTGATCTCTACAGTGCCGATAGAGCTTCTGCGAGTCCAGCTATCACCGTCATTTGAAGAAGTATGCAAGCCTGAGCCATGGGTACCGGCGATGATATTGCCTCCTGCAGCAGTCAGCGAACCGACCGGAGCTTTGAAGGTGTTTGCCTGATTAACAAGAGTCCATGAAGAAGCGTTATTATCAGAGCGGAAGATATGACCACTGGTGACGCCTACGAATAACGATGAATTACTGGCACCAATAGCCCAGATGGCGGTTTCAGATAATCCGGAATTATGGACTGACCAATTCATGCCATTATTGGTGGATTTATATACGCCTCCACCAAAAGATGCTGCATACAGATCATTACCAAGGCTGTAAAAACCCTTTACTGAGGGGATATTTGTGCCTAATCCTGACCAGTTATCACCATTATTTGTGGAAATGAATACACCATGACTTAAGGTGCTTAGAAATAGGGTATCCGCAAAATAATACATGGACATGATGTCTGTACTGGGCAGACCGTTATTGATCGGCTGCCAGCTAGCGCCCAGATCGGCAGAGCGGAACAAGCCATCCAGATAGGTGCCGGCATAGATATTTGTGCCATCGGTAGCCAGCCAGTAGATGTATTCCACGCCTTCAATCCCATTATTCACTAATTCCCAGGAAGAGCCATAGTCTTCGGAACGGTATATTTCGTATAAATATGTTCCGGCGAAAATGACATCATCACAGACTATAAGAGTTTTTGTGTATTTGTTTGCCATCTGGGTTCCGGCTGGTTCCCAGTTCATGCCCTGATCGCTGGAGCGGAAGACGTTTTCATCACCAGAAACAAAGATATAATCTCCTGAAACAGCTAAAGATTTTGTGTCACAGCTATATAATCCATTATTGCGGAATTCCCAGTTGATGCCATCATTTGCGGAAACCAGCACGCCCCCGCCTGTGGCAGCATATAGGCACTCTTCATCAAAGGTTATTGATCTCACATATCCTCCGGCAGGACCATTTGTTTCCTGCCATTGACTATGTAAAAATGCTATTATACCAAGAAAAATAAATACAACAAAAAACATTTTAAATTTCATTATAACTCCTCAATATATCTCAACCAGAAATCATTATTAGCGGGGTTTTGTAAATGAATTTAATCTATCTGTTCAGATCTATGAGAATATTTTCTGCAGAGAATATTCTCATATGATGTCATAACTTATAAAGATAATGGGAGAATCATTATGAAAAAGTATTTAATAATAATATTACTGGTGGTTACATCATTTCTGATGTCAGAGATCACGTATCCAGTGGTAGATACCGGTCAGAATCAAAATTACAATAATCAGACAGAAATCACAGCACCTGAAGTGGGAGAAGCATTTTATGGTCAGGACGCAATTTATAGTGGAAACCAGCCGTCTTATTCAGATAATGGAGATGGCACCATCACTGACAATGTTACTGGCTTAATGTGGCAGAAAACTACTGATCAGGATGGAAATGGTGAGATAGATTATCAGGATAAGATGTCACAATCAGAAGCTGTGGCAAATGCTGCTAACTGCACAACTGGAGGTTATACTGACTGGCGATTGCCCAATATCAAAGAGCAATACTCACTAATGGACTTTAGAGGGATCGATCCCAGTGGTTATGAAGGAAGTTCTACAGATGATCTGGTGCCCTTTATCGATACTGATTATTTTGAATTTGGTTATGGTGACATTAGTGCTGATGAAAGGATAATAGACTCACAATATGCCACATCAACGCTTTATATTGGCACTACTATGAATGGTAATGAAACCATGTTTGGAGTGAATTTTGCAGATGGACGGATCAAAGGCTATCCTACGGGACCAATGCCGGGTCAGCAGGAAGGCAAACAATTTTATGTGCTCTACGTGCGAGGTAATGCTGATTATGGTATTAATGATCTAACCGATAATGGAGATGGAACGATCACCGATAATGCCACAGGACTGATGTGGACACAAGCTGACAGTGGGGAAGGGATGCTCTGGGAAGATGCTTTGGCTTATGCAGAAGCTGCTGAGACTGCTGGTTACAGTGACTGGAGACTGCCTAATGTGAAGGAACTGCAAAGCATCATTGATTACACAGAGGCACCATCTGTAACTGGCAATCCGGCGATTGATCAGGTTTTTAACTGCACAGCAATAACTTCTGAAGCCGGGACAGAAGATTATCCCTTTTACTGGACGGGAACCACCCATGCGAGCTGGTTAGAGGATCAGTCAGGAACCTATGCCAGTTACGTGTGTTTTGGCACAGCTTATGGTTATATGTTCGGACAGTGGATAGATGTGCATGGAGCAGGGGCACAGCGCAGTGATCCCAAAACAGGTAATCCGGATGACTGGCCCGAGGGTCATGGTCCTCAGGGAGATGCCATCAGGATCTATAATTATGTGAGATTAGTAAGAGATGCACCTCAAACCAGTACTGATAGTGATCTGCCGGAAACTGGGTCTATCCAGCTTAAGCAGAATTATCCCAATCCCTTCAACCCTTCGACACGTCTGGATTTTTATCTTCCCTCTTCTGAATATGTAAACTTATCAATCTTTAATATTAGAGGTCAAAAGATTATTACTCTGATAAATGAAATTCTTAGTGAAGGTGAACATACTCTGGTATGGGATGGAGTAAATACCCAAAGAGAAAAGGTATCAGGCGGGATATATTTTTATACACTGAGAACAGCAGGCGAGCGGATTACCCGCAAGATGGTAATGATATTATAATATAGCATGAACAAAATAAATACATCTGATAATAATTTAGAAGTCGCTGAATTGATTACATATCTTTCGTGAATCTTAGCTCTCCCAAATGAATTTCGGGGGTTAATGAGAGTGATTTTTATTTCATCAGCAGCAGTTTTTGGGCTATGGTATGCCCAGAACTCTCCATTTTAATGAAGTATACACCTGAGCTTAGTTTACCGGTTTCATCAGTCCAACAGATGCGGTGTTTTCCTGCGGCAGAGAAGCCCTGATAAATAGTATCTATTTTCTGACCGCGGGTATTATATAACGTAATCCTAACATCTGAATCGTTTTCCAAAGAAAAAGCGATATTAATATCCGGATTGAAGGGATTAGGGAAAATCTTAAGTTCCGGGATTGCCGGAAGAATATCTGAACTGTTTGGCAGATCAATGGCCTGCATTGTTATCTGCTGGTTAGATAAGGATGGAAGATAAAATCTGACCGCTACTTCACTACAGAAACCTGATTCATGGATATATTCAATATTTCCCGAATTAATCTGATAACTCTCGGCATGGGGCATTTTAAAAATCACTAATGCCTGGCTGAAATCAAAGTTAAAGGGATTATTCACTTCCACCTGGTTCTGGGCATAAAGTCCTGAATTAGGATAGAGAAATTGCTGTTCAACTCCATCATGGGCATACATGGTTGATTGCGGATGCAATTCATTATCAGTAACATGGATGACTCTAAAGGCGCTATTACCATCGCACACAGCAGCAGTTGCCAGATCATAGGGGTGCACGTTGATATTACCTTCATTGGAGTGAATATGTCCCCAGAGTGCCATATCAACGCCGAGGCTGGAAAGATTGATCTCATAATCAAAATCACAATGATAGAACATGACCTTTGAAAGAGCATCAGTATTTGCCAGCTGGGCACTTAGCCAGTTCATCTGTCTGCCGGTGAAACTGGAGTCACCAAAGATTGAGGGCAGGTAATAATCATAATTGATATAGGCTTCCATTCCTAAAAACAGGACCTGATCATATTGAAAAGTATAATTTTGGGTGTATAAATCACCTGCAGGCGGGTCTTCCAGAGATTCCCAGCCAAAAAAGCGATGCCAGTTATGCCGGGAAGTGCCATCAGGAGGATAAGTATCATTCCAGCCGCCAATATCATGATTGCCTGAAGTGATAAATACAGGAACATCAAACTCAGTTATAAGGTTTTTGGCAATTGAATACTGATAGCGGTCATTATATCCTTCCAGCTCGCCTTCATTGACCACATCCCCCGTAAAGAGCACAAATTCCGGGCGGATAATATTCACGGTATTAATTATGCGCCTCAGGTCATCGATCTCTGTATAATCAGTTCCTCCGATGTCATTACCCCAGAATGTGTGTCCGGGCAGATGCGTATCTGTGATATGCACAAAGTAATAATCATCCTTGTAACAGGGGATCAGATATACTGAATTGACTGTTCTGTCTTCTTCCATCTGGTCAGCACTTACTATCAGGTCATAAGTAGTATAAATATCAATATCTGTATTCGAGGTAGCTGCTGTTAATGTCCACATCTGCGTTTCTGCATCATAAACCTCGCTGGTCAATAGTAGTTCAAGTTCAATATCTTCCCAGTTAAGTCTTGCCTGCCAGTTCTGGGTTTCCTCCGGGGCATGGCAGATTATCTCAAAGTCTTCACCACCTACTACTATTTCCGGCACAGAAAGAATGGGACGCTGAATAACGGTGAGTTCGTCTGCTATTGTATTAGGAATCGATTGGCAGGTAACGCTGCCATTACGGAAATCTGTAAATTCTACTCCATTAAGCTGAAATTCCATAAAATTGACGGGGCTTTCCCCCTCCTGTTGCGTATAAAATTCCAGAATTAGAAATTCGCCCCCGGAAACTATATTAACAGCTTGAGTGCTGGAAATTGTGATAGTATCACCACTGTGAGATACTGAGGTATTACTGTTTTCCAGCAGAGTTCCCTCAAAATAAACATCCATAAATTCCAGTATCACAGGATCATAAATAATACTAAATTCAAAATCGGTGAACAGGGTGTCATTACCGGCATAAGATAACTGGACCGGTACAGTGATGAGCTCATCGGTATCGCTGAACATATCAGGAATTCTGAAAGTAAGGTGATCACTGGATAGCACAATGTCCGAGGGCATACGCGGCAATAGATGAAACTCATTATAGCTGTAGGTTACTATTCCCGAAATGCTGTCAAACAGCATACCTTCTTCCAGATCAAAGCCATATTCATCAAGCTGCAGGCAAAATATATTCACATTACAATCCCCGCTGCCGTCATTAATCGTATAGACATCCCACTCATCAGGCTCAGAAGTAACCGTTACATTATTCAGCCGCACCAGCACCCCTTCATAAGCTTCCCCGGATGCAAGCTGCGAAGTAGTGATGTCTAATGGCTCCGGCAAGGCATTACCTGTGGAAAGCAGGGTTTCTCCCCATACGTCCTGGATTTCTGTATAGCCATAATATTCATCTACAGTACCATTCAGTTCCACTTCATCTCCCAGGTCATAATTTCCTTCTTCATAGACCAGCACACTATTCCAGATGCCGCCGTCAGGATAACTGAGCACAAATTTATCATCATTATAATTATTACAACTTACTATTCCGCTGATACTTACATTTTGATCTTCATAGGGCGAAGGATAAGTCCCATCCCCAGCATCTTCAGTATATTGAATATTATAAATCGGCACAGCGATAAGCGCTCCAGCCCAGGCTGCCAATCCGATCAAAATCACAATTTTATATATTTTCATCATTATTTACCTTCCTGTAAATACAGCATTATAAAGTCCTATTGAAGTCAAGTAAAATCAGGAAGAATAATTATCCTCACTAACAGAGACTGGTTCCATTTACAGCAGCTAAGATATCCAGGATGTACTATTGCTTCCGTGATGCCTTAATAAAACAGCTGGCATCCCCCTGTTTTATTTCCTGAAACTTGTTACAAATAATTGATATTATATGAATTATAAACGAAATTGTTATCAAATTAAATTGAACCCCGAATGGGGTTGAACTACGGCGAAGCCTAATAGCCACGGGTTTGAACCCGTGGTAATGATCCCGCCCCTCAAAAACAACCCC